>DASYCR010000540.1:0-4805 GCA_036500095.1 Polyangiaceae bacterium | reverse complement strand
TCACGATTACCCGAAGCGCGTCCGCTTCAAACTAACCAAAAACAACATCGCTTCCTACCGGCGCACAACGAACTTTCTCAACGTCAACGGCGCGGACGTGGTGAGCCTGCAGCACGAGTACGGGATTTTCGGCGGAAAAGTCGGGGCCCACGTGCTCACACTGCTGCGCGAGCTGCGCATGCCCATCGTCACGACCCTGCACACGATCCTACCCGAACCGAGCCAGCTGCAGCGCGTGGTGATGGACGAACTGAGCGAGCTCTCGGAGCGGCTGGTGGTGATGAGCACGCGCGGCGCGGACCTGCTGCGCACCGTGCATCGCGTGCCGGAGCGCAAGATCGACGTCATTCCGCACGGCATCCCGGCCTCCCCACCGGCGCGGCGCAGCAAGTACCAGCTGGGCGTCGAAGGCAAATCCGTCATTTTGACGTTCGGCCTACTGTCGCCCGACAAGGGCATCGAGTTCGTGATCGACGCATTGCCGGCGATCATCGCGAAATTTCCGAACACGCTCTACATCGTCCTTGGCGCGACGCACCCGCACGTCAAGGCGCAACAGGGCGAGACGTACCGGCTCGCGCTGGAGACCCGCGCGGAGCGGCTCGGCGTGGACGCGCACGTCATTTTTCACGATCGCTTCGTGGCGCAGACGGAGCTCACGGAATTTCTGGCGGCCGCCGATATCTACGTCACGCCCTACGTCAACGCGGAGCAAGCCACGTCGGGCACGCTCGCCTACGCCGTCGGCGCTGGAAAAGCCGTGATTTCCACGCCGTATGCCTACGCTCGCGAGATGCTCGCGGACGAGCGCGGGCTGATCGTTCCCTGGCGCGATCCGGGAGCCATCGCGGTCGCGATCTGCGAGCTGCTTGGCGATGAGCCGAAGCGGACAGCGATGGCCGCGCGCGCCGCGCACTATGGCCGCGACATGATCTGGCCGCGGGTCGCTCAGCGTTACTACGAAACCTTCACTCGCGCGCGCGAGGAGTACGCCGTACGGCGACGCTCGGCGTTCGAGGCCAAGACGCTCGCCAAGCGACCCGCGGAGCTGCCCGAGACGGATCTGCGACACGTCCAGCAGATGACCGATCAAACCGGTATGTTGCAACACGCTCTGTTCAGCATCCCGCGCTACGAGGACGGCTATTGCCTCGACGACAACGCGCGCGCGCTGCTCTTGATGGTCTTGGTCGAGGACGCGGGTACGGACGACATCGAAACCGTGCACCGCTTGGCGTCGCGCTACCTGGCCTTCGTCAGCCATGCGTTCAACGACGCCACCGGGCGGTTCCGCAATTTCATGAACTACAGCCGCTCCTGGACCGAGTATTCGGGCTCGGAAGACAGCCATGGTCGCGGTGTTTGGGCGCTCGGCACGGTCGTCGGCCGCTCGCGCGATCCCGGCAAACAGAGCCTGGCCAGCGTGCTCTTCCACCGCGCGCTGCCGGCAATGTCGGAGTTCAGAAGCCCACGCGCTTGGGCGTTCGGGCTGCTCGGCATCGGCGAGTATTTGCGCGCCTTTCAAGGTGACACCAACGTGGAGTCTCAACGCAGGCTGCTCGCCGAACGCCTGCTTGGCGTGTATCAGAGCGCGAGCACGCGTGACTGGCCGTGGTTCGAGGAGTCCGCCACTTACGAAAATGCGCGCTTGTCACAGGCGCTGATCGCGACCGGCGCCTTGAGTGAAGACGAGGAGCTGAAGTCCGTCGGGCTGCGCTCACTCGAGTGGTTGGTCTCCGTGCAGTCGTTGAAGGACGGCCATTTTTCGCCGATCGGTTCGAACGGTTTTTACCCGCGCGGCGGCAGCAAGGCCGCCTTCGACCAGCAACCGATCGAAGCCTGGGCGATGATTTCGGCCTGCCTCGAGGCCCGTCGCGCTACGGGCGACGAGCGCTGGGCGCGCTACGCGCGGCACACGTTCGGCTGGTTTCTCGGCCAGAACCACGTGCAGCGCGCGCTGTATGACGCGGCCACCGGCGGCTGCCGCGACGGACTCCACGCCGAGCGCGTGAACGAGAATCAGGGCGCCGAATCCACGCTGTCCTTCCAGCTCGCTTTGCTCGAAATGCGCAATCTCGATCTGACGCCGACGCTCCGGCTGGTCGCGCAAAAAGGCTGAGCTGAGAGCGGCGTTTGCTACGGCGCGCCGACCGGTCGAAACTGTTTTCTGACCTTCTTCAGAAAGGTCTTCGTGCACAGGCCATGGGTGCCTTCATGCTCGATGATCTCGCGGATCAGCCTGGCCTTGGTGTCGTTCGAGCAGCTCGCGCTGTTCGTGATCTCGGTCGCTAGCTGACCGCCGTCGACCGTCGTGGGCCAGGTTTGCTTCACGGGCGCCACGCCCTTGTTCGGGCCGCGCGGCTGCGTTTTGGTCTTGGTTACGTCGCGGAACAGCGCCGCCGCGTCCCCGCGCCGACCGGAGCCGTGACAATTGGGGCAGGTCGTCGTGAGACCAAAAGAATTGCCGATGCGGCCGTCGCCCCCGCAGATGCCGCAGCTTTCGCTAACCACGAAGCGCGCCCTGTACTCGACGAGGGCGTATTGAATGAATCACCCGCGGGAGCCTAGCCGAGTCGGGCGCCTCGCGCTCGTCTATCGACGGAGATGCTGGCTTCCGGCCGGCTTATGCTAGCTTTAGCCGAATGAAGGTGGTGCTGTTCGCGTGGGGTACCGTGCTCGTCGTGAGCGCGTTCGCGTGTGGTGGCAAGGTCACGAAAACCGAGCCGGTCGGCGGCGGGGCAGGCGGCAGCGGGGCAGCCGGCGGCGGCGGTGACGGCGTCGTGGCGTGTCCCGGCCCCAACGCGGATCTCAGTAAGCTGCAAAACCAGCGCTGCCAGACCCTGTACGACACCTGCGGTCCCGGCGGCTGCTCGATCAACTGCGGCTGTGCCGATCTGGGTCAGGGCCTCCGCTGGATCTGCGGTTCGATCTGCCAGGACTGACGCTGCTCGAGCCGTGACCGCGCGCTACTCTCCAACAAATCCCCGATACTCAATCCGGATTTCGGCCTGGACACGGCGGATTCCGGCGCCATCGTGACGCGCTCGGCCGACTGAGGCAGACTGCCGAGTCGATGCTGGTTTCGAGGCGAATCGCGGGGCTCTTGCCTGGGTTGGCTGCCGCGTTTCTCTGGTGGGGATGCCACGGGGCCGCGGTTGGGCCGGAACTGGGCGCACAGGCCGGCGCGGGGGCGGGCGCGAGTGGCAGTGGCAACGCGAGTGGCAGTGGCAATGCGAGTGGCAGTGGCAATGCGGGGGGCAGTGGGAGCGGAGGCGCGGCGGGGGCGAGTGGCAGCGCGGCTGGCGGGACGAACGCGGGGAGCGCGGGGAGCGCGGGGAGCGATGCGGGGGCGAGCGGCGGAGACGATGCGGGCGCGCCGTATCTCGGTTCGTGCACGACGTTGATCGGCGACGACAATCGCGTCGACATCACGGACTCGTGGTCCGCCATCAACGAGCTCGGTGTGTATTGGGTCGACAGCGCGGACGTCGCGTATCTGAGCTTCTCGAGCCACGACGGTTCGGTCACGAAGACGTTCGACTTCGTCGTGTACCGCAGCGCGGACGAAGCCGGCCCGAACCTACAGATCACCGACGATCTGATCGTGGTTCAAAATAAGGGCGACGGTTACGCCGTGTACGACACGGACGGCAAGCAGCTGGTGAACTCGCTGCCCGCGGGATTCAGCAGCTCGCCGTGGGCTTTCGGCGACACGCTCACATTGACGGACTCTGCCGGGAACTATTGGAGCTGGGTGCCGCCCGCGGACCCGGTCCTGGAGATGAACGCCGCCGACGTGCCGGCGGGCTTGTACGCCTACGCGGAAAACGCCGACTTTTGGACCTTCTACGGAGACGGCGGTTTGAGCTACTGGGCCGCGGCCAAGGGCACCATCTCGTTCCGAAAGTTGTGGCTCAACGTGCCCGGCGACATGGGCATCTACACGCACGCCGAGCAGCTCGCGGACGACGCGCTCCTGTTCAACGTCTGCCCGACCGACGGGACCTTCCCGTGCAAAGGCGATTTGCGCGTTCGTTTGTCGGACGGCCAAGCCATCGAGCTGTACGACGCGATCGCGGCGCTGCCCGCCCCCGCGGACTGCCCAGCGAGCGATACGGTGACACCCGCAGCCTATTTACCGTCGCTCTACGGCTATCTCTACGGTAACCAATATGTGTACTACGCAAACGGCGGCATTTTCGCGGTGACCATCACCGCGACGGGCGTGGCCGCGCCCACGCGCCTGAGCGCGACGTTGAAGCCGAGCGGCTACAAGCCGTGGCTACAGCCGCGCGTGTATGCCGGCACGCTGTACGTCGCTGAACCGACGGCGAACGGCACCGGCATCTACCGCTACCCGGGGAAGGTCCTGCCGTGAGCGCCGATCTGAGCGGACAGGTCATCGACGGGCGCTACAAGGTCGAGTTTCAGCTCGGGCGCGGCGGCATGGGCGCGGTCTGGAGCGTGCAGCACGTGCAATCGCTGCGGCATTTCGCGCTCAAAACGCTGAGCCCCGAGTTGAGCGGCGACTCGGGCGCGGCCGAGCGACTCTTGCGCGAAGCACGCGCCGTCAGCGCCCTGAGCTCGCGCCACGTGGCGCAAGTGGTCGACGCGCAGGGCGGCTATCTGCACGACGGCAAACCGCTGCCCTACCTGGTAATGGAGCGGCTCGACGGCTACACGCTCGAACACTTTCTCACCACGCGCGGCGCGCTCGGCAAGGCGGAGCTCGTGTGGCTCTTGCAGCAGGTGGGGCGCGCGCTGTCCGCCGCCCACGCGCGCGGCATCGTGCATCGCGATTTGAA
>DASYCR010000539.1:0-7880 GCA_036500095.1 Polyangiaceae bacterium | reverse complement strand
GCGCAGCGATTGCCAGGAGCCCGCGTTCAGATCCAAACGAAAGAGCACGTCGCTCAGCGCGGGCTGCCCGTTCGCGTCGAAGTAGCCGAGCGTCGAAAGCAGGACGACGCCGTCCGCGATGTAGTCGAGCCCGAAGCCGAGCGGCGCGTCGCCCAAGTTTTTCGCGGGAAATCGGCTTTTTTCTCGGGCATTGCCGGTCAGGTCAATCGTCACGAGCCCGGAGCCGTCGGGACCCGGCGGAAGCTTGGCCAGCTGATCGCCCGTGCACGCGACGGCGAGCTCCGCGGCGCTCGGCGCGAGCGCGAGCGCGTCGCAACCGTGGAGCCCCGTCAATATCAACGTGCTCGCGATCTGATCCGTGTCCGGGTCGAGCTCGACCAGGCGGGACTCGGCCGAGCTCGAGTAGTCGCTGGCGTACGCCGAGAGCAGCACGAACACCCGCCCACCGAGCGCGAGCATGCGATCCGGATGAGGCAGGTACTTGGGGTCCTCTCCGCTCAAGGCGGCCGACAGATCGATGCGCCCCGTTGGCGCGCGCGCCGCGAGGTCGACGATCAGGATGTCGCTGCCGGCATCCCACGGCTCTCGCCCGGGCTCGGGGTTTGCGTCGTAGCGCGTCACGTACGCCTTGTTCGGGCTGAGCGCGAGGTAGTCGTGCGGGTTCGAGCGAAACCCGGTGTCCACGTTCAGGTCGAAGCTCGGCTGCGCGCTCACCACGTCGACGAAATGCAAGACGCCGCTCGGCGTGCGATCAATCAGCACGAGCTCAGCGCCGGGCAGCGCGGACCTCGGCGCGACCGCATCGCCGCTCAAGCTCACGCCGTAGCCGCCGGCGCGCACGCTCGAACGCGCGAACGACGCCGACAGCACACTGCCGTCGAAGCCGAGCAAGGCTACGTTGCTCGATTGATAGTCCGACTCCAGGACGATCAAGCCGCGACCACACGGTCCGGGCGCGACGTCGGTGCCCGCGGTCGAGAGCCCAGGAGCGGGCGGGCTGCAGGCGAGCGCAGCGAGCGAGCCGAGCGCGAGCCACGATTTCATGGGCACGCGGCGTGTACGATCGACACGGCATCGAGATCGAACAAACCCGCCGTGCCCGTCAAGTCGACGCGATCCGTGATGCGCACGAAGTGCGCCGAAGCGAGCCCGAGATCCGCGAGGTCGAACGCATCGCCGCCCGCTGCGGTCGGGTCGGTGGGATCGATCTGATTGCTGTCGGCGTTCGCGTACACCGGATGCCAGCCGGCACAACTGCCGTACGGCGGCGCCATCGCCGTGCACGGAAAATCGGTGAAGCTCTGACCGTCGTCGCTCACGGAGACGGTCGCGAGCTCGGCGAACACCATCGTCGGGTCGCCGTTCACGTAGAACGGATTCTCGAACACGATGAAGTCCGGACCCGGCGCGTCCACGATGTAGCTCGGGTCGAACGCGAGCGTGATCGAGCCGCCGTTGCCGAGTGTCACCACGTCGAGCGAGCCCTGCGTGTCGCCGGCACCCTTGGGCGGACCGAGCGCGAGGCTCGTGTCGCCCTTGGCGGCCGGCCCGGGTGCGAACGAGACGACGCTCGTCGCAAAGCGCGATGTACAAGCGGTACTGGCGTCGGCGGGCGGAGCGCCGCTATCCGGCACACCACCATCCGGCGCGACGCT
This sequence comes from Polyangiaceae bacterium, assembly GCA_036500095.1. Classification (GTDB taxonomy): domain Bacteria; phylum Myxococcota_A; class Polyangia; order Polyangiales; family Polyangiaceae; genus PMG-095. The sequence continues at coordinate 6,225 of DASYCR010000539.1, read as the reverse complement.
GTCCGGCGCACCGCCATCCGAGCCACACGCGCTGCCACCGAGCGCAGCAGCGCACAAAAGACCTATCGCCAACCAATTTCGCATTTTCTGGCTCCCGAGCGAGCTCGCGCTCCGTCCATCTGTCTTGACCAGCGCCGTCTCACCCGGCGGGGTGATTCGACGCGCCTTCGAAGCGGTCTTCCGACTTCCCTCCCCGTGAGTCGCCTTCCCAGCCTCTGCGGCCAGTGGCTCGATTGACCGTCGCTTGCGGCGACAGGTCAGGCTCGATTTGACTCACGGGACAATAACGAGGGTTACGGCGGCGGCTCCGTGCCGGACTTGCACCGGCTTCCCAAGGTGGACGATCCACCTCCCCTTACGGGGTTTCGAAGGCGAAGAGAGGCGTAGCGCGAACTCGAACCCCTTGGCAAGCAGCGCGGATGTTTCAGGCTAGGCTGGGCCCGCCCATGCACGGCGATGAACGTCCAGCGCCCGAGCCCTTCGCCGCGTTCAGAGCTCGCGACTTCGTCCTGTTCCAGCTCGGGCGCATGCTTTCGACGATCGGCATGCAAATGCAGGGGGTCGCGGTCGCCTGGCAGGTGTACGCGATGACCGGTCGCGCGCTCGACCTCGGCTACGTCGGGCTCGCGCAGTTTCTGCCGGCGTTCCTGCTCTCGCTCGCCACCGGCAGCGTCGCGGATCGCTTCGATCGCCGGCTGGTCTTGATCGCCTGCCACGTCGTATTGACCGGCTCCTCGATCTGTTTGTGGCTGTCCGCCGGGCACGCGAGCGTCGCCTCCATCTACGTGGTGCTAGTGTTCATCGGGGCTTCGCGCGCGTTCTCCGGTCCCGCCGGACAAGCGCTGATGCCGAACCTGGTGCCGACGCAGCACTTCCAAAATGCGATCGCCTGGGGCTCGTCGATTTGGCAAGTGGCCGTGGTGGTGGGACCGGCCGCAGGCGGACTCTTGTACGGACACTCGGGAGCAGGGCGCGTGTACGTCGCCGCGATCGCGCTCGAGCTCGCGACGCTCCTCGTATTGATATTGATGCGCAGCCGTCCCACGCAGCCGCGTCAGACGCGCGACGCGAGGGCCGTCGTAGCCGGGGTGCGTTACGTCTGGCAGAACCCGATCATCCTCGGCGCGATCTCGCTCGATCTGTTCGCGGTGCTGCTCGGCGGCGCGGTCGCGCTCTTGCCGGTCTACGCGCGCGACATCCTGCACACGGGCCCGATCGGCCTCGGACTCTTGCGCAGCGCGCCCGCGGCCGGGGCGATCATCATCGCCATCGCGCTGGCCTATCGTCCGCTACGCCGCCGCGCCGGCGTGGTCATGCTCGGCTGCGTCGCGCTGTTCGGCGCCGCCACGATCGTCTTCGGCGTCTCCCACGATTTTACGCTTTCGCTGTGCGCGCTGCTGATCGCGGGCGGCGCGGACATGGTGAGCGTGTTCGTGCGACAGACGCTCGTGCTCCTGAACACGCCCGACGAAATGCGAGGACGCGTGTCGGCCGTGAGCTTGGTCTTCATCGGCGCGTCGAACGAGCTCGGCGAGTTCGAATCAGGGCTCACGGCGGCCTGGCTCGGCGCGGTCCCCGCCGTCGTGATTGGCGGCATCGGGACCTGTCTGGTCGTCCTCGTCTGGAGCGCGCTGTTTCCGGATCTGCGCAAGGCCGATCAGCTGGGCGGAACTTAGGCGCCTTTGGCAGACGCGGGCATTTGTGCTTTGGTGGTGGGGCTTTGCGCCGAAATTTCCTGATCTCCACCGCACTGTTCGCTCTTTCCGCCTGCCACCACGCCGCGCCGGTCGCTGCCGCACCGCCGCCGCCGCCGGTCGCGCCTGCACCACCCGCGCAACCGCCACCCGCGGCCTCGCCCGCACGCACGTGTGAGACGCTCGCCGACAACTGCCTCGCCGCTCCTGGCAGCGCGCTCGCGATCGGCAATCGCGGCGCCTGGCTCGTGCCGCCTGCTGGTTGGGTGTTCGCCAAATTGCCCGAGCATTCGATTGCGATCGGACCCGACGGCAAGGCGCTGCTGGCCGCCGTCGCGATCAACGCGGTCGACGACAAGGACGTGCTGGCCGCGATGGAGAAACTCGCCGGCGAGCTGACGATCGAGGACGTGAAGTGGGACTCGCTCAAACATCGCTTGAGCAAGCCGCAGACGAGTCTCGATGCGGGCGGCGCGCCGCTCGCGCTGTGGGAGATCAACAAGAACATCTCGCACGGCAGCAACCCCCAGATCAAAGGCAAGGGTGAAGGCACGCTGCTCGCCTTTCACGCCAAGCTCGCCGGGGACGAAATGATCGTGGGCGTCGGGTTCGTGGTCGTGCCGGACGCCGAGGCAGAAGCCGCGCAAGTGATGCAGTCGCTACAAAGCCTGAAGGGCAAGCAGTGAGCGAGCCGTTACTGAAGGCCGGCGCGATCCTGTCGGGGCGCTGGCAGATTCAGGAATTTTTGGGCAGCGGGGAGACCGGCGAGGTCTACGGCGTGCGCGACATGCACAGCACGCAGACCTTCGCACTGAAGGCTTTTTGGCCGAGCGCGCTGAGCAAGCCCGAGCTCTGGTCCGCGCTACAGCAGGCCGCGCGCGCGGCCGCGTCGCTCGGCACCGAGAGCGTCGCACGGGCGCAGGATTTCGGCATCGATGCCAACTCGGGACGGCCCTTCGCGGTCGCCGAGCGCGTCGCGTTTCCGTCGCTCGGCGCACGCGTGCGCCAGCGTGGCCCGCTCACACCCGCCGAGGTCGCGACGGCGCTCGACGTGAGCGCGCGCACGCTCGACGCGGCGCACCTGACCGGCCTCGTCCACCGCGACCTGAAACCCGAGAACGTATTCATCGCCATCGAAAACGCGAGCTGGGTGCGCATCACAGATTTCGGCGTCACCCTGCTGCGCAACGCCTCACCGCCGCCTCCGGGTTGGGGTGGCACGCCAGGTTGGCTCGGGCCGGACGCGGGAGACCCCAACGCGCGCGCGACGCCCGCGATGGACATCTATTCGCTCGGCCTCGTCGCTTTCTTTGCGCTGACCGGCGCGCCGATCCAGCGCGCGCTGCGCGCTAGCCCGCTCGATTTCAACGCGCTCTGGCAAGACATGTGCTCGCCGCTCGACTCGGCCGCGCAACGCGCGCGCGAGCTCGGCGTCTCCGTCGATCCCAAATTCGACGTTTGGTTTCGCCGCGCGCTGGCGCCGGATCCGAACATGCGCTTCACCTCGGTCGCGCAAATGGCGAGCGCGTTCATGAACATCGCAAGCTCGCTGGTGGCCCCCGAGAGTCCGAGCGCCGTCGCGATCCCAGGCATCGCCGCGGCGATCGCGCAACCTCTGGTTTTTCAGCCGGAAACGCTGCCGCCTACGACGGCCCCGCGAGCCGCGGTGGGTCCCGGCGGCCCTGCCCCCTTGATCATGAACGCGCCCGCTTCCGCCGAGCCGGCACCGCTCGGCTCGAGCCCGTCCGGCGAGCGCAAGCGCTCGGCCGCGCCGCTCTTCATCGCGGGAGCAGTCCTGTGCTTCGGGCTGACGGCGGCGGGCGCCTGGGCGCTGCATCGCAACCACGAGGCAGAAGCAGCGGCTGCCGCAGCTGCGAGCTCCGCACCTTCCACCAGCGCGGCTGCAGTGGCATCGGTGGTCGCGAGCGCGGAGCCCGCACCCAGCGCCGCACCCAGCGACAAAGCCAACATCCAATTCCAATGTCAGCCGGAAGCGTGCGACTGGGTCGTATGCGACGGCGAAAAGCTGAACGGCTTCGACGCCGGGCCGTTGCCGATCGCCGCCGGCGAACACACCTGCAGCGCGTCCAAGTTCGGCTACAACTCGAAGTCCGTGAAGTTCACGGCCAAGGCCGGCGTCGCGCAGACCATCGATTTTGCGCTGACCGCTTTGCCGCCCGGCATTCAAAAGCTGGCGGGCGCGACGGCACCCGCCAAGCCGGCCGCGAGCGCCGCCGCGCCGCCAGCCGCCAAAGCCCCCGCCACAACTCCCTCGAAGCCAGCCGCCGCCGCCCCCGCCGCGCCCGCGCCCAAGAAAAAGTGCGGCAGCGTGTTCATTCCCTGCAAGGGGTGAGTCCGGTTCGCGTTTTCGCTGCAAGCGCGCCGATGTTCGCGAGCATAGAAACGCGCGCCTTATGCCGCCACAAGACCCTGTGCACGCGAGCCGCCTCGTGGCAGCCCCCGTTCGCGATCAGTTCTTTTCCCAGCGCTGCTTGAGGAGCGGGAGCAAGAGATCGCCGTAGGCGAAGAGATGGTCGCAGTGGGCGGCTTTGTCTTCGCCGCTGAAACCGCGCACGTGGAAGCCCTCGCTGTCGGCGCGCGAGGTGAGCGTCATGTCCGGGCGGGGGCCCTGCGTCTTATTGCGGTCGACCGTGAGCCCCTCGGCGTCGAGCAAAAACTCGGCCGTCTCGGTGGTGCTCGCGTACGGGGTTTGGATCGACGAGTGCGTCACGGCGAAAAGTTTTTTGCCGGCCAGCGCTTCGTCCGCAAACAGCGTGTACGGAGCCATCGCGGCCGCGCTCACCTTGCGGTAGCCGAGCGGCTCGAACCCCACGTGCATGCCGTCGGCGAGCAGCACGGCGTCCACACGCGCCGCGTCTTTGGCGCGATCGATGATGTGATAAATGGCGCCGTAGCCCGCGCTCCAACCGCTGAGCGCGACGCGACGCGGGGCTGACGCGTTCGGGCAGAGTTCACGAACGGCGATGCGAATGCTGTCCAGCATGCGATCGTAGGACCCGGCGTCGGAGTACGGCTCCTCATAGGCGCCCGAGCCCGTGCCCAAGTTGTAGATCACGAGCGCACCCTGGATACCGGAGCGCTCGAACGCCGGCTCCATCACGCTCGGCGCTCCGTGAAAATGCACGAGCAGGTTGTACGGCTCGGACACCGAACGACAGCCCATGGGCAACGCGATGACGCGAGACCCGGGCGCCACGCTGGCGACCGCGCGTTTCGGCTCATCGAGCGCGCGATCGAAATGCGCGGGGGCATCGCTCAGCGACAGACCCACCGCTTGATCGAGCGTAGTCTGCGCGGCGCGCGCCAGCCCGGGTTCGAGCGCCGCAGGCTTCTCGTCGGCGCCGAGTCCCCCGCCGACCTTGCCGACGACATAGAGGTACCCGAGCACGAGCGCCGCGAGGATTCGCATGGACTTTTGTTATACGGGCGCGCTTTTCCATCGTAAAGCACGATCGCGCGAACCATTGACGATCTCGGCGCAACACACCCACAATGTAGGTGCAGAGAAAAGCCGCGCGTTCGCTCTGCTTATTGAAAGGTGAGTTCAATGTTGCAGCGATACCGCATGCAAATTGCTGGTGAATTTCGCGATGCTGGCGACGTCGATCTGATCCGCAATCCATTCGACGGCGAGCCCATTGCAGAGGTCGCACGTGCGTCCGCATCCGACATGGACGCCGCCATCGGACACGCGCACGCAACCTTCACGAACGGCGAGGTACTACCGACTCATCGACGCGCGGAGTTGCTCGAGGCGATCGCGCTCAGCGTTCGCGCGCGCGCAGCCGAGATCGCGACGCTCATCGCGAGAGAGAGCGGCAAGCCGATCCGTTACGCGCGCGGAGAAGTAGCGCGCGCCGCGCTCACGTTTTCACTCGGCGCGGGCGAGGCTCGCCGACTCGGTGGCGAGCTCATGCCGATCGATCAATTGCCGGGCGCGGAGGGCCGATTGTGCGTGTTCGAGCGCGTCGCGCGCGGCCCGATCGCTGCCATCGCACCCTTCAATTTCCCGCTCAATTTGGTGGCGCACAAGCTGAGCCCGGCGCTCGCCGTCTCGGCGCCCACGGTGCTCAAACCCGCGCTACAGAGCCCGCTCACCGCGCACTTGCTCGGTGAGTTGATGCTCGCGGCCGGCTTGCCCGCGCAGCAACTCAGCGTGCTGCACGCGCACGCGGACGTCGCTGAACGGCTCGCGACGGATCCGCGCATTGCCGTGCTCTCGTTCACGGGCAGCGATGCCGTGGGCTGGCACCTGAAATCGATCGCCGGCAAGAAGCACGTGCTGCTCGAGCTCGGAGGGAACGCGCCCTGTGTGATCGACGAGGGCGCGGATCTCGACGCGGTCATACCGCGCTTGGTCGAAAGCTGCTTCGCGAACGGCGGCCAGATCTGTATCCGCGTGCAGCGCGTGCTCGTCGCGCGTCAGCTACTCAAGGATTTTTTGGAGCGCTTCGTGGCCGCCACGCGCGCCGTGAAATGCGGCAATCCGCTCGACGAAGACACGGTGGTC
>DASYCR010000538.1:0-1844 GCA_036500095.1 Polyangiaceae bacterium | reverse complement strand
GGTCGATCTTCTCTTCACCGGGCTTGCGAATGCGCGGCGGCGCCACACCTACGAATGCACCCGCGGCACGCAGCTCGCGCAACGCGGTGCCCGTACCCGTCAGTTCCAAGAAATCCAAATACACACCGTTGGCACCTGCAGCGAGAGCCGCGTCCGCCTGTGTGCGGTTGCGACAGAGCACGAACAGCCCTCCAGGCGGTGGCTCGGCCAGCGGCCGTTCTGCGCTGTCAGAGGGGCGCGGGTGAGTCGGGAAAAGCGGGCCCACGCGCGGCTCGGTCAACGCCGCGATCAGCGCGCGGCGCGCGCGATTCAACGACGAGACGGGCAGCCAAGCCCCCTGCGGCAAGCGCACATCGAGCGCGCCGAGCACGAACGGCGAGTCCCCCAACCGACCCAGCTTGCCCGCCAGATCTGCCGACGAAGTAGGCTGATTTTGGGCGTGCTGCACATTCGCATCACCTTGTACGCGGGCAACTCTGCCGCGGCTCGTGCTCGCCGTGAGCGTGAACGGGCCCGCGAACTCGCCGCTGATCTCGAGATCCAGACGCTCCCGAAAAGGCTCACGCGCGAGCTGCGTCGTCACCTCGCGCTCGGTTTCGGGATCGTGCGTGCGGAACACGCGACGGCCGCGGCTCACGCGCGTGAGCTCGCACTCAGGGCCGAGCCACAGCTTCAGTCGGCTGCCAGCGGGCGCGTCGGGTACGTCCTTCCCGGCGAGCTCCACACTCCACACCCGACCGCCGCTCTCCCCCTCGCCCGCCCAACCGCCTTCCACCAAGAGCCCGTCGCCGCGTGCGATGCGGCTCTCGGTGTCGAGCACCAATAAGCGCCGCCCCGCGCGCTCCTCTACGCCGACGGCGAGGCCTATCTGCACCCCGCGGTGATCGCAAGATCGCGCTTCGACCAGCCGCTGATGATCGATTCCAGCCAAAAAACCGGGGCCCGAGCCGCGCGAATAGGTCTGGACCGCTCGCCGCTTCGTGGCCTCATCCGGTGCCTTGGCGACGCCAAGCGTGGCGTCGACCGCTTGCCGATAGAGGCGAGTCGTGGCCGCGACGTACTCGGGGCCCTTCAGCCGACCCTCGATCTTGAACGAGCGCACCCCCAGCTCGACGAGCTTGGGAATGGCGAAGCTTGCCTCGAGATCCTCGGGCGACAAAAGGTAGGCGCGATCGCCCAAATCTCGAACGACGCCATCGACGACTAGCTCGTAGGGCAAGCGGCAGGCTTGCGCACACGCGCCGCGATTCGCGCTGCGCCCGCCGATGGCCTCGCTAGTCAAGCACTGACCTGAATAGGCGACGCACAGAGCGCCGTGCACGAACACCTCTAGCTCGACGCTGGTTGCGCGCGTGATTTCTTCGATCTCGCTCAGGCTGAGCTCGCGCGCCAACACCACGCGATCTACCCCCAATGACGCGGCGAATTGCACGGACGCGGCGTCCGTGCAGGTCATTTGCGTGGACGCGTGAATGCGCAAGCTCGGTGCAATGCGGCGCACCAAGCCGACCGCGCCGAGATCCTGCACGATCACTGCGTCGACACCGGCACGCTCGGCGGCGCGTACTACATCCGCCCACGCTTCGAGCTCTGCGTCGAAAACCAAGGTGTTCAGCGTGAGGTGCGCTTTGACGCGTCGCGCATGAAGCACAGAGACGATGTCTGGCAACTGACCGACGCCGAAGTTCTGCGCTCGCGCGCGGGCATTGAACGCGTCCACACCGAAATACACGGCATCTGCACCGGCGGCGACAGCGGCTTCGAGCGCGGCTTGATCGCCCGCTGGCGCGAGAACTTCGGGGCGACTCGGACTCTGGGACATGAGTGAAAACACAGAGAATGGG
>DASYCR010000537.1:0-1740 GCA_036500095.1 Polyangiaceae bacterium | reverse complement strand
TTTTGTCATGGCGCGGGCGCAAATCGCAGCCAATTCGGCGAGGAAGCGCGCGCGCTCACGGCCGCGGGTTTCGGTGTGCTGCTCTTCGATTGGCCGGGTCAGGGCGAAAGCCCGGGCAGCATTCATTGGAACGAAGGCGAGCGCGCGGCACTGCGCCAGGTGATCGCGTGGGCAGAAGCTCAGCCGGAAATCGAGCGCACGCGTCTCGGCGCATACGGCTTCTCGATGGGCGGGTACACGTTGAGCCAAGTTGCCGCCGAGGATTCACGCCTCGCGGCGATCGTGCTCGCCAGCACTCCCTCGGACCAGCGCGAGCAAGTTCACTACCAGTACGGCCGACTCGGGCCGCTCGGCGAGTGGCCGGCGCTCTACGCGCTGCGTCGCGGAGGCATGCAGATCGAGCTTCGTAAACCGATCGACGAAGTAAAAAAAATTACGCCGAGGCCAATCCTGAATCTCGGCGGCAGCGGGGATTTCCTGGTCGCGCCGAGCATGGCGCATGATTTGGCGAACGCCGCGGCGCAACCGAGCTCGGTCTACATCGTAGCGGGCGCGCCGCATGGTAATTACTTGCTTGCAGGCGGGACTGCGTATCTCGAGCGGGTCGTGAGTTTCTTTCAGGGAGCGTTGCTGACCCGGCCGAGCTGAGCGATATTCAGCCGCTGCCAATGAGTACTCAAGACGACGTCATCGAGCCGAATGCCGGGGCTCAGGTGGCGGTGATCGGCATGGCGGGGCGCTTCCCCGGTGCGGCTACGCTCGATGAGTACTGGCAGAATCTGTGCGCCGGCGTCGAGTCGGTGAAGTTCTTCTCCGACGAAGAGCTGCTCGCCGCGGGCGAGTCGCCGGAGCGGCTTTCAGATCCGGCGTACGTCAAAGCCTGGCCCGTGCTCTCGGACATCGATCGCTTCGACGCGGCATTTTTCGGCATGAGCCCGCGCGATGCGGCGGTGATGGATCCGCAGCATCGCTTGTTTCTGGAGGTCGCGTGGAGCGCGCTCGAGAACGCGGGCTACGACGCGGAGCGCACGCCTGCTGCGGTCGGTGTGTTCGCCGCGTGCGGCATGAACACGTACATGATGTACCACCTGGTCACGAACCAGGAGCTGATGGACACCGTGGGTGAATGGCTGATTCGCCATACGGGCAACGATATGAATTTTCTCGCGACGCGAGTGTCATATCAGATGAACTTGAAGGGCCCCGCGCTCAACGTGCAGACGGCGTGCTCCTCGGCGCTCGTCGGAATTCACCTCGCGTGTCAGAGCCTCTTGAACGGCGAGTGCGACATGGCGCTCGCGGGCGCGTCGACCGTGTCCTTGCCGCAGGACAAGGGTTACTTGTTCAAACAAGGCGAGATCTTGGCTCCGGATGGGCATTGCCGTCCGTTCGACGAAAGCGCGAGTGGCACGTTGTTCGGCAGCGGCCTCGGCTGTCTGGTGCTGAAGCGCCTCGACGACGCACTCGCCGATGATGATCGCATTTTGGCCGTGATCTGCGGCTCCGCCATCAACAATGATGGTTCGCAAAAGGTCGGTTATCTGGCGCCGAGCGTGGACGGCCAAGCGCGCGCCGTAGCTGAAGCGCTCGCGATCTCGGGCGTGGATCCGGAATCGATTTCATATCTCGAAGCGCACGGCACCGGCACACGCGTCGGTGATCCGATCGAGCTCGCGGCGCTGACGCAAGCGTATCGCGCGCACACGGACAAGCGCGGCTACGTCGCGCTCGGCTCGGTCA
>DASYCR010000536.1:0-1868 GCA_036500095.1 Polyangiaceae bacterium | reverse complement strand
AGCGAGAACCGACGCACCGCGAGTTGCCAGGTCGTCACGGGCCGCCAGAGACTCGCTTCCGTCGTGGCCGCGCCGTACGCGTGTCGCAACCCGATCCGACGTAGCTCGCCAACGCCGAACAGCACGAGCAATGCACACCAGACATGCAGCAAGCGCGATCGCCTCGCCCGCCGGGCCGAGGCCGCCGCGAGTAGGCCGAGCACCACGCACAGCGCGGCGATAGTCAGCGATTTCCCGCGAGAGTCCGGCCACTGAATGACCACTCGATTGACCAGGAAGGCCCAAACCGCGAACGCAGCGAGCTCCGCTAGCAGGAGTCGCGCGAACCAAGGCGCACGAGCGAGGGGTGACATCGGCAGCCAGTCTGCGCCCCGAAACCGCGCGCGCTCGTGGAGACTTCGTGGAGAGGGCGCGGAGAAACGCGCTAAGCGCATCAATAAGAGTTTGATAACGCGTTCTGTGCGCTAGCGCGCGGGAATTTGGCCGCGCCAGAGCAGAGCTGATAGGCCCAATCTTCACGCTGCAGAGCCAGACTCGCAGCGAAGTCGTCGAGACCTGAAGGAGGTTTTCATGAAGCAGCGTGCATTTCGCGCGCGGGCCAAGCACCGCGCGCTCGTCTTGACCAGCGGAGTGCTGCTCGCGTGCTCGACGCTTTCGTCGCTCGCGAACGCCGTCGAACGGCCGGTGGCGCTCGGCGACGTCGTGGCCGCCGAGCAGCGCAGCGCAGCCGCCGAGCAACAGCTGCGCAAAGCGCTCGAGGACGGCCTGGACAGCGTCGATTTCGGGCGCAACCCGGTGCGCGCGCGCTTCGTGCTCTCCGCGACCCTGGTCAAGCTCGAGAGCGTGAGCGAAAATAAGACGGTGCGCACGACCTGCGTGGTCTCGCTCGCCCTGCGACGCAAACACGATTCCACACTGCACGCCGTGATCAACGGCCGCGCGATCGCCGAAGACGCGCAGAGCGAAAGCGACGCATCGCGTGAAGACGCGCTGCGCGGCGCGGTCCACAGCGCGCTCTCGCGCCTGCCGGAGATCGTGCGCAACGGGGATCGCTAGAGCGCTTGCGACATATGCTCCAATGCCCCCGAGCAACTAGTCGAGCGACATCGGGCCACTAGTCTGCGAGGTCCGTGATGTCCGCCGGCTCGAAGCAAATGCCGACCGTCGCTTCGAAACTGACGCGCGCGCACGCCTCCGGACGGCCGTCGCCGTCCGCGTCGCGAAGCCCAAACGAGGCGCCTACTTCGGCGCCCACGCCGCCCCCAAGCGTGAACGACCAAGCCCCGCCGGCGTTCGCCGTGACCTCGCCGTAAGCTACGGTTGCGTGGGCTCCCGCGTGGTAACCGGTCGAGCTGTCCGCGTTGTGGATGCCAGCGTCGGCGCCTGCGCCCAATAGGTCGATGTTCACCTTCACCGGTCCCGACACGCCAACCCGCAGCGCCGTCGCTTCTAGACCTGCCCCGTCGTTGTTCGATTGAACGTAGCCGTTCGCGACGTCCGCTTGAAAGGGCCCTTGGCTCGGATGGCCGAGTGCGAAATCCACACGACCATGCTGGGCGACGAGGCCGGACACAGCTGCGCCTGCAGGCTCTGGCACGGCATCGGCGCACGCGTAGCAACTGTCTTGGGGGGCGCCCGCTGCGGCAGACGTCGGCGCGGCAACCGACGCTGTCGTCGGAGGATCGTCGCCCGGATCGATGGACATCAGATCATCGCGATTCGAAGTAGAGCAAGTCGAGATTTCGGGCATGGGGCTTCTCCGTGGTTGAGCGCTCGCATCTGACGCGGCGACGCGCAGTTTCGAAAAAAGCGCGCGAGCACGATTGCCCGCAATTGCTCACGGCAAGCGCCCGAGAGGGGCGACATGA
>DASYCR010000535.1:0-4811 GCA_036500095.1 Polyangiaceae bacterium | reverse complement strand
GCCCGCATCGCCCCGCGTGAGTAGGTAAAGCCGATTGTCGGGCTCGTCACTCGAATGCAATCACCGAGGCCCACCTCGAGATTTTGCTTCAAAGTGACGCCGATGATGATGCCCGGCAGGTTCTTGGTCGACGCCGGATCGCTGCAAGGATCCGCCTGCAAGTCCTCGGGCAAAATGTCGTCGTCCGGCAGCTTGCTCTTGTAGCCGCCCTCCGGAACGATATTTCCAACCGGCGCGCCCGGCGGCAGCTTGTCGTCCGCGTCGTCGGCGCTCGTGACCGGTTTCGCCGATCCTTTCAGATCCACGCTGGCGCGACTGTGCATGTCTGGTTCGCCGTTGGCCGCGTCTTTCAAGATTTGATTGAAGTCCCGCAACGGCGACTTGCGCGGGCGTTCCGGCGCGGCCGATGCATCGGGCTCCGCGCTGCCTATCACCAGCGGAGCCTTGGTGTCGCCCGCGTCGCTCGGACCGCGATCCAAGTCGAGGTCGTCAAACAGCGCTTGGCGTCGGCGCTCCGGGGGCTTCGCGCCCGGCAGGCGTAGGCCCTCCATTTTTCCTTCGACGATGTGCTGCGGCAAATCCAGCACCTGGCTGACGCGCTCGGGGTCGACACCCTTGAGCAACACACCGGTCGCCGTACGATCCCCGTGCGTGACCATCATCGGGCTTATTACGAACGGGGCGATGCCGATGACGCCGGGCACGCCGCGCATCTCGTCCATCAACTTGCGGTATTCGCGAAAATCACTCGAGTACTTGAGGATGAGCACGTGCGCGTTGACGCCGAGCACTTTTTCCCGAAACTGCGCCCGAAACCCACCCGTGACGCTGATGACGGTCGCGAGCGCGCCGACTCCGAGCGCGACCCCGAGCACCGCAAACATCGTCCCGACCGATACGAAGGCCCGCTTCTTGGAGCGCATGTAGCGAAGCGCCAGTTCGAGCGGAAAACCCATTGTGCTCGGCATTTAGCAGAGCACCCGCAACGGGGTGCAAATACCTCCGCCTGAAGGCAGCGACAGCTCCCGCAGCGGCTACGCAACGCTTGCGGACCGAGCGCCGAAGTTGGTTCACTACGCGGCGCGAAAACGAGGCTTTTGCGGGCTGCCTCGTACGGCCCGGGCTTTGCATTTTGCCGCCGGATGCCGGTGGCTTGTCCGGCATTGAACCCCTGAGCAGTGCGGGCGGAAGCGGTTCGCGCTAAAACCCTTTGCCTGTCTGAAACGTCGCAAGACAATTAGACCCCTGTCCCCTCGATGACCGAGCCGAACAACAAGGTCCCCCGGCCCCCACCCCGCGCCGCACCGTCGAGCGGGGACTTTTCGGCGTCCGAACCGACGAGCGGCCAGGTCGCCGCCGCCACGATCCCGCAACGGCCCAGCGACAGCACGGGTCTCAAGGTCGTGACGATCTCGCCCGGGAGCATTTCGTATTCGGATGCGGACGTCACGAGCAGCCAGGTCGCGCGCATCAGGCAGGATCCGTATCTAGGTTCCACGATCGACGGCCGCTACAAAGTCGAGGCGTTGCTCGGCGAAGGCGGCATGGGCGTCGTCTACCGCTGCACGCACACGATCATCGGCAAAAAGGTGGCGATGAAAGTGCTGCGCGCCGATCTCGCGCGCGACGCAGAGGTCACCGAGCGCTTTTTGAACGAAGCCAAAGCGGCCTCGGCGATCGGCAACGCGCACATCATCGACATCAGCGACTTCGGTCAATTTCCCGACGGCTCCACCTATTTCGTAATGGAGTTTTTGACGGGGCAGCCGCTCTCGAAGCTCTTGGAGGGCGGACAGCCCATCCCCGTTCCACGCATCGTACACATCGCGCGACAGCTCGCGGAGGGCCTGTCGGCGGCTCACGCGGCGAACATCGTCCACCGCGATTTGAAGCCGGACAACATCTTCTTGATCGCCCGCGGCGCCGAGAAGGATTTCATCAAGATCTTGGATTTCGGCATCGCCAAGGTTTCGAGCTCGAGCGAGGGCGCCAAGCTCACTCGCGCCGGCGCGGTGTTCGGCACGCCGCACTACATGTCCCCGGAGCAAGCCGCGGGACAACCGGTCGATCACCGCGGGGACATCTACTCGTTCGGCGTGATTCTGTATGAGCTCGCCAGCGGTCGCGTGCCCTTCGACGCCGACAACTTCATGGGCATCTTGACGCAGCACATGTACAAAGCGCCGGTGCCGATCCGCGCGCTGGTGCCGGCGCCGCAGGACGTACCGCCCGGTCTCGAAGCGATCGTGCTGAAGTGTTTGTCCAAGCGCGCAGAGCATCGCTACCAATCGATGGATGAGATGCTCGCGGAGTTCGACAAGCTGAGCGCGGGGCTCGTGCCCGACGCCGTGCCGGAAATGATGGCTCGCTCCGGCGGCTTCAACGTACCGGCGGACTACTTCAAGAAGGGCCAGATGCCGGAGCCCGTGCCGGCCTCGCCCGAGAGCCGCCCGGCCAAATCTCGCTTCCCGCTCTACGCGGGCATCGCCGGCATCGCGGCGGCGATCGCGATCGTCGTCGGCATTTTCGCGCATGGCGGCTCGAGCGCCGCCACGCAGCCCACCGCCGAGGTAGCGAGCGCGGCAGCCAAAGCGGCCGAGTCCGCGCCAGCCGCGTCGGCCGCCAAGGCGGACGACGTAACGATCAGCAAGCAAGTCATGCTCGCGGCCGAGCCCATCGAGGCACACGTCTTCCGTGACGGCACCGATCTCGGCCAAAGCCCGCTCGCGATCGACGTGGAAGAGGGCAAGGCCGTAAAGATCAGCGTAGTGCTCGACGGCTACAAGGAGCAGGACATAGAGCTCGACGGTTCGACGACGCGCGAGGTCGTAAGACTCGACAAGATCGCGCGCCCGGGCGCAGCCCGCCCCGCAGCGCCCGCGCATCGCGCTCCCGAGCCCGAAAAGCCCAAGCCTGCGCCCAAGAAGGGCAAGTCGCTCGGTGGCAGTGAAATCGTCAATCCTTGGGGAAATTGAGCGCCTCGCAGGGCACCCCCAGAGACTCGACGCGTTCGCCCGAAGTTGTATGGTCCGCGTAGCCGCGAGACGCCATGACCGACACGAAGCGCCTGATGAGCTCGGTACCCAGTGAGGTACGTGAGCTATGCCAGCGGCTGAAGGAAAGCGGGCACCGCGCGTGGATCGTCGGCGGCTGCGTGCGCGACGAACTACTCTCTTCGCTCGAGCCGAGCTCAGGGCGCACAGCTCGCAACGACTGGGACATCGCCACCTCCGCGCGCCCTGAGCAGGTCAGCTCGCTATTTCGCCGCGTAATTCCGACTGGGATCCAGCACGGGACCGTCACCGTGCAAATGAAGCAGGGCCAATACGAGGTCACGACGCTGCGCGGCGAGACCACCTACAGCGACGGTCGCCGCCCAGATTCCGTGTATTTCGTGGACGACATCCAGGACGATCTGGCTCGCCGTGATTTCACTGTCAACGCCATCGCCTACGACCCGCTGGAAGACCGGCTGATCGATCCGTTCGACGGCCAGCGTGACCTCGCGGCGCGGCTCTTGCGCGCCGTGGGTGATCCGGCAGAGCGTTTCGCGGAAGACGGCTTGCGCGCGCTGCGTGCGGCACGCTTTGTCGCGACGCTCGAACTCACGCTCGATGACGCGACCGCGCGCGCCATCGAACCGTCGCTTGCCAGCTATCGCAAGGTGAGCGCCGAGCGCATCCGCGACGAGTGGCTGAAGACGATGAAGGCCCGCCAACCGAGTCGCGCCTTCGAGGTCATGCGTGAACACGGTCTGCTGGCGATCAGCGCGCCCGAGCTGTTGGAGTCTGTCGGCTGCGCGCAGAATCGTTACCACAGCTACGACGTGTGGGGCCACGCCATGAGCTGCCTCGACCATTGCCCGGAGAGCGCCGTACTGCGCATCGCGGCGCTGCTGCATGATGTCGGCAAGCCGCGCTCGCGCGCCTTCAGCGACAAGACCTCGGACTACACGTTCTACGAGCACGAGCGGATCGGCGCGGAAATGGCCGAGCCCATCCTGGAGCGCCTACGCTTTTCGAATGACGAGCGCGCGCGCGTGGTCGCGCTCGTTCGGCATCACTTGATTTGCTACGACGAGAGCTGGAGCGACGCCGCGGTCAGGCGCTGGATCCGGCGGGTTTCGAGCGAGTTGCTGCCGGACTTGTACTCGCTCAACGACGCCGACATTCGCGGCAAGGGCAAGGATCCCGCGGAGGATCTGGCGCGACTCGGCCGGCTCAAGGAGCACGTCGCGCGCGTGATCGCGGAAGGCGCCGCGCTCTCGGTCTCCGAGCTCGCCGTCGATGGTCACGCGCTGATGAAAGAGCTCGGCATCAAGCCTGGTCCGGAGCTCGGCCGCGTGCTGCGCGCGCTGCTCGAGGAAGTGACGGAAGACCCGACGCTCAACGAGCGCGAGACACTGCTCACCCGGGCGCGCGAGCTCCTGAGCTGAGCGCTGCTACGGCACTTCGTGCAGCTCGACTGCGTCCAACTCGAGCTTCTTCGAGCCGCTATTCAGGTAGCCCGGATTGTCGAAGACGACGCCGCCTTTGCCACGCAGCTCGCAGGTGGAAACGAGCTCGATGCCGTCGGCTCCCCCGTCGCAATACG
This sequence comes from Polyangiaceae bacterium, assembly GCA_036500095.1. Classification (GTDB taxonomy): domain Bacteria; phylum Myxococcota_A; class Polyangia; order Polyangiales; family Polyangiaceae; genus PMG-095. Next base: position 218 of record DASYCR010000535.1, on the reverse strand, counting down.
GCGCGCCACGCCATTCCGCTTTCATGTGCTTCGGAGCGGTAAGTCTCACTTTGAGCTCGTATTTGGCGGGTTCCAGGGAAAAGAAGATGCGGTGATTGTCGTCGATGGGCAACGCCTCCACCACCACCTTGCGCACGACATCGACCGTAAACGGGCTCGACGCCTGCCCCGCGCGCGCGACCAGCGACGCGTGCCCGACGAGCTTAGGCACCAGCATG
>DASYCR010000534.1:0-2344 GCA_036500095.1 Polyangiaceae bacterium | reverse complement strand
TATCCCACGGTCGCGCACTCTCTGACCGGCTACAGCGGCGCGGGCAAAAAACTGATCGCGCGCTACGACGCCGCGACGGGGGACGAGCGCGAGCGCCTCAGAGGCTCACGCCCCTATGCACTCGGGCTAGAGCACAAGCATTTGCCGGAGATGACCCGCGTCGTCGGGCTCACGCACGCGCCGCTGTTCGAGCCGGTCGTCGGCAATTTTTACAAGGGCATGCTGGTCTCGGTGCCGCTCTTGCCGCGGCTCTTGCCGAAACCCGTCACGCCGAGCGACGTACATCGCGTGCTCAGCGCGCACTACCACGGCGAGCGCTTCGTCGTCGTCATGCCGCTCGCCGACGAGAGCGCGCTCGACGCCGGCTACTTGGACCCGCTCGCCTGCAACGACACGAACCGCCTCGAGCTCTTCGTATTCGGTCACGAATCGCAAATCCTGATCGTCGCGCGCCTCGACAACCTAGGCAAAGGCGCCTCCGGCGCCGCCGTCCAATGCCTCAACCTCATGCTCGATATCGACGAAGCCACGTCTCTTACCGGCTGATTCCGACTAGAGAATTGAACCGCGAAGGCGCGAAGAGAGATTTGGGGTTTAGGACGCCGAGTCGCGCCAATGCGTACGTTCCAGAGGGTGCTGCGCGTTTGCGCTCTGGCACATTCTGTCGTTGCCTCGACTCAAATTCGCCGGCATGCGCGAACCCAAAAAATCTTCGCGCCTTCGCGGTTCTCGTGTTAGGACGTGTTGCGTCGTTTAGGGTTTGACGAATTTGAGCACGAAGCGATCGGACGTGCCGCGGCGCTCGCCGGCTTCGCGCGGGGAGTCGTTCCAATCGCGCTTGTCGAGGGGATTGCGTAGAAAGTCGGCCTCGGCGGCGAGCTGGAAACCGGCGTGTTCCACCTCGCTCTTCAAGGTGCTCTCGTCGATGCGGTGTACGGTCTTCACGCCGCTGAGACCCGTGCCCGGCTGCGCGCTGTGGTCCACGATGCCGTACACACCGCCGTGCTTGAGCGCCTTGAAAACAGCTTGATTCATCTTGTCGCGATCGGTGCCGAGCCAAACCGTGTCGTGGTAAACCAAAATCGAGAGCACGGCGTCGAGCTCGCTCGCGTCGGGTGGTAGCGGGTCGTCGCTCTCGCGATCGATGCGCAGCACGTTACTCATTTCCGGTTTCTTCAGGCGCGCGCTCCAGGGCGCCTCGGCGAACTTCTCGAGAACGAAGTGGCTGTTCTGACCGTAAACCTTGCCGCTTGGCCCGACCACGCGCGCGAGCAGCTCCGTCGTGTAACCGAGCCCGGCGCCGAGCTCGGCGACCTTCATGCCCGGCGCGATCCCGAAGAACGACAGCATCTGTTCCGGTTTGCGTCCGGCGTCGAGCGCGCGATCCTCGGGGCTGCGGCTGTCCGCGCTGACCGCGGCGTGCACGTAGTCCGGCACGGTGATCGGCGCCGTTTGCGGTGGCAACGGCGCCGCGGGCGGCGGGGCCTCGAGCGGCTTGGGCGGCAAAGGCGGCGCGCAGGAAACGAGCAGGCTGACCACGGAAAGAGCGCGAACGGCGTTCATGCGCGCAAGCATTGAGCGCGTGTGCGCCCTTGTCGAGCCCCTTTTTGTGCCAGACTTGCGCGTGAGCGGGGCCCGGACGACGATGGGAGTGCCGTGCTTCGATGAGCATCTCCACGCGCCTGACCTTGATTCTGACGCTGGCCGCCGCACTCTTGTTCGGCGGTGTCGGCTATACTTCGGTGCGCATCGACGAGCGTGAGCTGCGCTTCCTGGTCCTGCGCGAAACGACCCTACTCGCCACCAGCCTCGAGCTCGCCTTCGACGACGCGCTCCGCGACCGCCAGCTGAACGACGTGCAGGATACGCTCAAGGATCTCGAGCATTTACATCCAGAAGTCGATATCTTGGTCTACGACCAACACGCGGATCTGGTCACGGCGTCCGAGGGCGCGGTGCGGCGCGAGCCGGTCGAACGCGCGCAGCAGGATGCACGCAATTCACGCGGGCCCGTCGAACGCTTCGTGTCAGATGGTGACGGTCCGCGCCTCGTGGCGGCGCTCCCGCTGCTTCGCGATCGCGCCGAGGCGCCCTGGGTGCTGGCCGTCGTGCGGCCGCTCGACGACATGGCGAAGGAGATGGAGCTGAAGCGGCGCACGGCGACGCTCAGCGTCGCCGCGTTCGCGGTAGTGGTGGCCATTTTGATGTTCTGGCTGGTACGCGTGCACGTGGGCCGTCCGCTCTCGGAGCTCGTCAGCGACATGCGCCGCGTGCAAGGCGGCGATCTCTCGCCGCGCCCCGCGCCGACGCGCCACGATGAGGTGGGAGACGCGCTGATCGGCTT
>DASYCR010000533.1:0-4101 GCA_036500095.1 Polyangiaceae bacterium | reverse complement strand
CTTTCTCGGAGTTCAACGCCGACTTCCGCAATCTGGACAGTGCGCTGCACCGCTTGCAGACCACCATACAGGCCCTGATCGACATTGCGTGTTACCTCGTAGCGGTCCGCTCGCTCGGCGTGCCGCGCACCAGTCTCGACGCACTCGAAAAATTGGAGGCGGCGGGGTTGCTGCCAGAGGGCGCAGCAAAGCGCTTTGCTCCTATCGTCGGTTTTCGCAATCGCGTCGTGCATCTCTACGATCGCGTCGACCCGCAGATCGTCTATCGCATTCTGACGCAAAATCGCGCAGACTTGACCGACCTGACCAAGCTGTTGGCCTCGACGGTCGAGCCCTAGCACGGGCTGTGGTCGAGGGTCGAGACAACGGGCACTACGCCCACGGTAGCGAACGGCGGCTAGGCGCCCATAACCGCGTACGCGGCTGGCTCGAGTCCCGATTGAGCGGCGGAGTCGGGGAGCAGCCGTCACCGGCGTCGCCCGGCGGGCGGGCAGAACGTAGAAGACGACCAATGGACTGTTGGTGCGCTCGGAAACTGGCACTACGCTGCCCTCTGCCATGGCTCGCCGCACGGATATCGCCGAGGTCGCTCAACACGCCAAAGTCAGCAAGAGCACCGTCTCGCGCGTGATCAACGGCGGCTACGCCAGCGCCGAGGTCAAGGCGCGCGTGGCCAAGGTGATCCAAAAGCTCGGCTACACGCCTTGGACCACGGCGCGCAATTTCTCACTCGGTCGCGCCGGTTGCTTCGGCCTGGTGATGGAAGACAGCCAGGGTGAGTGGATCACGCAGATCTTGGGCGGCATCGAGGAAGAGCTGACGGCCAAGCACATCTCGCTCTTGGTCGGCAGCTTGGTGCTGCGCGGAACGTACGACGCCACCACCGTGCTTTCTTGGATTCGCGAGCGCAGGGTCGACGGCTTGATCTTCGCGCGTCCGGGCCGGCGCGAGCGACCGCTCGTGGAAGCCGCGCGCAAGGCCAAGCTCGCGCTGGCGCTGATCGCGGCGGACGAGACGTTCAAGGCCGGTGTCGTGCTGCGCGGCAACAACGTCGATGCCGGACGCGAGATCGCCGAGCATCTGTACGGCCTCGGACACCGCCGTATCGCGTACGTGGGCGGCCCGCCGGAGTCGCTCGACAGTCAACAGCGCTTTCAAGGGCTCAGCGAGGGTCTCGCGGCGCGCAAGGTCAAACTCGCGCCGAGCAACGTCACGTTCGCGCCGCGCTATCACCGGGAGGAAGGCGAGGCCTACGCGCGGCGCTGGCTAAGAATGCCCAAAAATAAGGCTCCCACAGCGGTAGTGCTCGCCAACGACCACATGGCGCTCGCCTTCTTGCGCGTGGTGCTGTCGGAAGGGAAATCGGTGCCGGCGGACGTGTCGGTCGTCGGCTTCGACGATATTCCGGCGACGAGCCTGGTCTACCCGGGCCTCACCACCGTGCGCCAGCAGATGCGCGCGATGGGCGTCGCGGCCAGCCGCGCGCTGCTCAACGCGCTCGCCTCCGAACAGACCGAGCGCAGCGTGCTCGGCTTTCCCATGGAGCTCGTCGTGCGCCAGAGCACGGGGCCTGCGCCGAGCCGCTGAGCGCGCCGTGAGCGCGAAGTTCAACGGTCCAGAGCTCGAGCTGCCCGGGCACCTCAAGCGGGCGCTCGCCGCCGGGCATCCCTGGGTGTACCGCGATCACGTGCCGCGCAGCTTTCGGGCGCCAGCGGGGAGCTGGGTGCGGATTCGCAGCGGTAACTTCTCGGCCTACGCGCTGTGGGACGAGACATCGCCGATCGCGCTCCGGGTTTTCTCGGAGCACGCCGTGCCGGACGCGGCCTGGGTCGCTGAGCGCGTGCGCCGCGCCAAGCTTCTGCGCGACGCCACGTTGCCCGCGGACACCTCGGCGTTTCGCCTGATGTTCGGCGAGGCTGACGGTCTGCCTGGCGCGACCGTCGACGTGTACGGACAGTTCGCGGTGATTCTCACGTACGCGGACGCCCTCGACGCGATCGTCCCCTGGCTCAGCGCGGCGCTGGTGAGCGAGCTCGCGCCGCACGGTGTGCTGCGCCGTTCACGCGACGCCGACGGCGCTGCGCCTCGGCTCGAGCTGCTCGCCGGACGCATGCCGCCGCGCGAGCTGACCGTGAGCGAGCACGGTCATCGCATGATTGCCGATCTGTACGCCGGTCAAAAGAGCGGACTTTTTTTGGACCATCGCGAGAACCGCCGGTATCTCGCGGGGCTCGCGGCCGGCAAGCGCGTGCTGAACTTGTTCTCGTACACCGGCGCGTTTTCCCTATACTCGGCGCGGGCGGGCGCATCGTTCGTGACGAGTGTCGACAGCGCGGAGCCGGCCACGCTCGCCGCGCAACGAAACTTCGAGCTCAATGGCCTAGACCCGACTCAGCACGAGTTCATCACGGAAGACGTGTTCGCTTTTCTGGAGCGCGCTCGCCGAAAGAATGAAAAATTCGAGCTCGTGATCTGCGACCCGCCGAGCTTCGCGCGTTCTCACGATCAGCTGAAGCAAGCGCTGCGCGCCTACGTGAGCCTGAACAGCGCGGCCCTGCGCGTCTGCGAAGTCGGCGGCATCTACGCCGCCGCAAGCTGTACGGCGCAAGTGAGCCCCGAGGCCTTTCGCGGCGTGCTCGCGGAAGCCGCCTGCAATGCCAAACGGCGTTTTCAGATCTTTCATGACGCGGGCCACGCGAGCGACCACCCCGTTCTGGCGGGACACCCGGAGGGCCGCTATTTGAAGTTCATGGTCGGTCGCGTCGAGGCCGTGCCGTAGGGTGAGCTGGGCTCGTCCCTCCTGATGATCGCACCGGCGCTTACCGTCATGCGCGTCTGCAGCGCTGACGATTCCGCGGCCCGAGTGCGGTCTCAACCGCTGAAGCTGCTTTGCATTGTTTTATCCATGCTCGAAAAGCGATTCGTCCATGTGCCGACCGCTGAGGGCGTGCCACCGAAGCGCACAACCGACGGCATGACGGAAAAATGAGGCGAGATCGTGAGAAGGACGGCAGCGATGATACCCTTAGTTCGACATGAGCCGTCCCTTAACGAGTCGCGGGGTCATTGCGAAGGTTTCCGCCGGTGCCCTGTTCGCGCTGGTTGCCTCTGCGTGTGGTGGTGGGACGTCGAATAGCAGCCGCCCGGCTAACCGCGCCGGCAACGGTGGAGACGTCTCCGCCTCGGGTTCACTGGGTTCGTCCGGCACGAGCGGTAGCGGGACGCTCGCGGGGGGGTACGCGGGCGTCAGCGCGGGTGGCGCGTCGGGCGACAGCGGCGGTGTGACCGGAACTGCGGGCAGCGGCGTGGCCGGTGAAAGCGGCACGTCGGGCAACACGAGCGACGGCGGGGCGAGCGGAGCCGCCGCTGGCGGAACATCCGGCACGAGTAGCAGCGGCGCGAGCGGCGTCGCGGGCACGAGCGGCAGCGGCGCGAGTGGCCTCGCGGGCACGAGTGGCAACGCGGGCACGAGCGCCGGTGGTGCGAGTGGTAGCGGCGCCGGCGGAACGAGCGCGGGCGCGTCCGGCAAAGGAGGCGCCGGTGGCGCGGCAGGCAGCGCCGGTACCGCGGGCAAAGGTGGGGCGGCTGGTGCGTCGGGCGGTGGCGGCAGCGCGGGCGTCTCGGGCGGAGGTACCGGTGGTAGCGGCGGCGCGGGCTGCAACCTCACGACGCCCGCGTCCACCACCACGCACCGTGCCATCGGCGTGCACGACCCGAGCATGATCCACGTGGGGTCCAGCTACTACTTGTTCGCGACGGGCGGGCTCTTGAACGTGCGCAGCTCGACCGATCTCGCGACCTGGAAAAACTCGGGCAACATCTTTGCTCAGATGCCGGCGTGGATCGCGACCGAGCTCGGGCAGACCATCACCGCGTTGTGGGCACCGGACATCAGCTTCTACAACGGGCTTTACCACGTGTACTACGCCGGCTCGATCTTCGGCAAAAACCACTCGGTGATCGGACTTGCCACGAACACCACGCTCAACCCGAGCGACGCGGGTTACAAGTGGGTGGACCAAGGGCTCGTGATCGAGTCGAACAAGACGGGCGGCACTGCCGACAACTGGAACGCGATCGATCCGAATTTGACGTTCGATA
>DASYCR010000532.1:0-7283 GCA_036500095.1 Polyangiaceae bacterium | reverse complement strand
GCCCGATCGCATTCCGCCTTCACTGGTGGCGCGCGCGATCGTACACACGCCGCTCGTATTCGTGGCGCCCGCGCTCGACTGTCCCGCTCATCAATTGCTCGAACGCCGTCCCATTCCGTGGTCGGAGATGCCCATCGTATTGCCGGCGTCCGGGCTCGCGCGCGCCGCCGCCGAACGCTGGTACAGGCGCCGCCGAGCGACCCCCAATCTGTACAGCGAAGTGCCGGGAAATGAGGCCATTTTATCGCTCGTCGCGCTCGGCTGCGGCCTCGGCATCGTGCCGCGTCTGGTCGTCGACAAGAGTCCGCTCCGCACGGACGTACGCGTGCTCGACCTCGGCTCCGACCTGGGCGAATTTCGCGTCGGCATCTGCACGAGCCGCCCAAGTCACCGAAAGCCCATCGTCCGAGCCTTCTGGGACTCCCTCGAACCGGCCGCCTGAAGAGGAGAGAACAGGAAGGCGCGAAGGCGGGAAGCCTGAGATTTTTGGGTTTGCTCTGTGCCGCATGTCGCGCACTGCGGAATCGAGCTGAGTCGTGGTGATCTGACGATCGCCGAAAGCGGCCTCACTCTGTTCACCCCCAAATTCTCCCTCCCGCTTCGCGCCTTCGCGCCTTCCTGTTTCTCCCTACCGCAAATCGCCGTAGACGATGCCGCGGCCGCCGGTGCCTAGGTAGACGCGACCGTAGACGCGGGGATCGCCGACCAGGTGGTTCACGTAACCGAAGCGGTGGGCGTCGTCGTCGATGCGCGTGAAGGTCGCGCCGGCGTCGTCGGAGCGCAGGATGCCGGAGAGCTTGCCCGCGGTGCCCGATAGATACAGCGCCGGGTAACCGCCGTCGGTTTGTGGCTTGCCGAAGCTCAAATCAGCCACCGAACTGGTGCTGCCGATGTAGCTGAACGTGGCGCCGAAGTCGGTGGAGTGGTGGAGGCCGTCGCTGTTCGCGACCCACACATCGCCGGCCTGCGCGTAGCTCGGATGGAGGCTCGGCGAGCCGGGAAAGGTGTTGGCCGTGGCGCTGAAGGTCTGTGCGCCGTCGTGACTCACGTAGAGTGTCGGTGTCGGTGCCGGCGCATTGGGATCGCTCGAGCGCGGAGCGGTGACGAGCGCATAGAACGTCTGCGCATCACCCCGATCGGAGGCAAGCGAGCCGCTGGAGCCCGCTAGGATACCGTCACTCGCCACCCAACTCGCGGCGTGATCGAGGGAGTAGTTGAAGGCGAGGAACGTCGCCGCGCCGCCGCTCGCGGCCTTGGGCGCCCAGGCGAAGGTATCGCCGTCGGCCGACACCGCGACCGTGCCCTGACCGTTGCTCCCCTTAGGCTCGGACGGAAAGGGCTGCCAGCTCTTGGCGCCGTCGAGCGAATACGCGCCGTGGCCACAGCCGCCGCTCAGCGTCCCACTGCGGACGACGACGGACGGCTTATTTTGCGCGAAATCAAGGCTGACTGTGTTGCCGAAGATGGGCGTGTCGAATTGGCCCCCCGCCGGCGGCGCGTCGAGATCGTCGTGCGCAAAGCCGGCGATATCGCCCACGCCGCTGATCAACGGCACGCCGCTCGGCGGACTGGCGAGCGCGAGCGCGACCGTCTCTTCCAGGCCCGTGTCGCGGAACGCCCAGTGCGTGACTTGGCCGCGATCGGCGGCGGTCAGGTCGTCGGTCCACCACACGCCTTGTCCCGTGACGTACACGGCGCGATCGGCGTTCGTCGGATCGATCGCGACGCTACCCATCCAACCGGTGCCGCCGTTGGTCGGACCGTTCGCGCTCTTGTGCCAATACAGGTACTGCGCGCCCGCCACGTCGAGGGCGCGATTCGAGAGTTGCGCGAACGTGGCGCCGTCCGTGGAGCGATACAGCTGATCGGGCCGCCAATAGTCGATGGTCGTCACGACCAGCGAGCCTGGGTGCTGGGGATCGAGCGCGAGCCCGCCGTAGCCGAATTTGTCCGAGTCGCCGTTCGGATGCAGCGGCGTGATGTCGGTCCACAGATCGCCGTTCGGGTCGTACTTGTAGACCGCGCCGTCCGTGATGGCGACGCCCGGCGTAGTGCGCGTGCCGTTCGTGCCGGACGGACCTGGTGAATTGGCGTAAGCGACGTACATGACGCCGTTCTGATCGAACGCGGCGTGCTGCGGCATGAAGCCGCTCGGTTGATTCGGCACCGCCGCCCAAGTGACGCCCGCGTCGGTCGAGCGATAGAGGCTCGGCTGAGTAGTCGTCGCGGCGCCGACGTACAACGTCTGCGACGCGCTGCCGGCGCTGCCGCTGCGCGCGTCGAACAACGTGAGCGTGAGGCCCGCCGGTGCGTCGTTCAAGACGGGAAAGGAGCTGACCTGAGTCCAGGTGTTGGCCGAGTCGATGCTCGTCCATAGCCGATCGTTGCGGGAGGCGAAGTAGAGCGTGCTCGGCAGGTTCGGATCGACCGCGAGGCGCTCGCCCACGGAGCGGCCGACTTCGTTGCCACCCATGCCGATCGTCATGGGGTGCTCGGTAAAGGTGCTCCCCCGGTCGTTCGAGCTCAGGATCTCCCCGCTATACGAGGAATAGGTGCCGACCGCGAGATAGACCGTATTGGGATCGCTCGGATCCGGCGCGATGCTCTCGACGCCGATATAGTTCGAGTTGATCCAATCGAGCAACGGCACCCAGTGACCGTCGCTCACGCCGCTCGGACCGTCATCCCAGCGGTAAGCGCCGCCGACGTCCGTGCGAGCGAAGAGCGTGCCGGTAGAACCGAACATCACCCCCGATACGAAGCCGCCGCCCAGGATCACCACGTTTTTCCAGGCGTAAGCGCCGCCGCTCGGCGCAAGCTCCGGATTCGCTCGTGCCTGCCAGGTCGTCGCGGGCAGCGGCGCGGAAGGAAGGAGCGTGCAGCCGCCGCTGGTGTCGGGCGGAGGAAGCTTCTGGGTAGGCGTGACCTCTTGTGAAGTACAAGCGAGAGCCAAGCAACCGAGCGCGGCGGAGGAGAAAACGCTTTTGAGCTTCATGACAAGCAAAGGGCAGACGGCGACAATGATAGTGCGCGCTCGTGGCACGAGGCTCCGCGTGACACTCTGAGCAGTGGTTTGATTGGCGCGAACGCTGGTGCGACCCGCGCCAAGCGCGGCCGCGAGCTCCTACTCGAGGGCCTCGACGTCGACCGCCACCGTGACGCGGTGCTGCCCGCCGCCGTGCACGACGCCTTTGAGCGGGCTCACGTCGCTGAAATCTCGACCCCAGCCGATGGTCACGTGACCGAGGCCCGCCAGCACGGCGTTCGTCGGGTCGAAATCGAACCAGCCGAAACCCGGAATGTAGACCGACGCCCAGGCGTGCGACGCGTCGGCGCCGATCAGACGCGCCACGCCGGGCGGCGGCTGAGTTTCCAAATAGCCGGACACGTAGCGCGCGGCCAGGCCGAGCGAGCGCAAGCTGCCGACTGCGACGTGCGCGAAATCCTGGCACACGCCGCGCCGGTCGCGCAGCACTTGCGCGAGCGGTGTGCTCACGTCGGTCGCGCGCGGGTCGTACACGAACTCGCCGTGGATACGCTGGTTGAGCTCGAGGACGGCGTCGAGCAACGGCCGCCGCGGCTGAAACGTGTCACGCGCGTACGCGCCGAGCAGCGAGTGCGCGCGCACCAACGGGGAGTCGAAGCTAAATTCACTGACCTCCACCAAACCGCGATCAGCGGCGAGCCGCTCGACCGCGTCCTCCCAGGTTACCCGGGCGGCGAGGCCCTCGGGCGTGTCGCGCTCTTCCAACCCGATGTACGTTTGCGCCGTGACCTCGAGCTGATCGTGCTCCCTCAAGATCTCGATCAAGTGCATACGATTGCCGAAATAGTCGTGTTGTTCGTGGAGCGCCTCGGGCTCGGGTGTCGCGCTCAGCGTGTGCCCAGAAACACGCTGGAACTGCAGAACCCGCGGCGCGAGATGCGCGGCGTGATGTGCGTGCACGACCGGGCTCTCGTACTCGTAGCGCGTCGTGTGCCGCACGCTCAACGTCTTCATTTGGCTTCCAGATCCTCGTTGATCCAAGCCGGCGGCGAGACGGCCCGCGACGACGCCAAATGCGAAAACCAAGTATTGCTGAGATCGTCGGAGAATTGCCAGAGCAGCGCCGTCAGCTCCTCCAGCAATTGGCGCAGCCCACTGCCGTCGTCCGCGCAGGCCTGCTGAATGTCGGCCGTGAGTAGCGCGCTCTCGAGCGCGATCAGACGACGCTCCGCCCGGGTCTTGACGACCTCGCCTTGCGCCGGCAAACGCTTGAAGTGCTCTTTCAGCGCGTCGATTTGAAAGGCGACCGAGCGCGGGTTACTGCCGTCGGTGAGCAATAGATCGACGACGGGCGCGACCTGCAGCGTGCTCAGGTAACGCGCGCGGTAGGTGAGCAGGCTGTCGGCCACCTCGAGCAAGGCCTCCATGTGCACGCGCGACGCGCCCGGCGGCAACAGCGCTTGCAGCAAATTCAGGGCGAGCGCGCCGCGTTCGACGCGCCGGCCCATGTCCAGGAAAACCCAGGCGTGCCCGCGCACCATGTTGTCGAGCGTCGTACCGCTGACCGCTGCCAGCGTGATCAGCAGCTGATCCAAGACGTCGATCGCCGAGCCCGACCCTTCGCCCGAGCCGTGCTGTGTCTCGAGCGAGCTGCTCAGCCGGCGCAGCACGTGCCAGGCGTCCCGTGACAAGCGGCTGCGCACGCTGAGCGTGAGCATGTGCACGTGACGCAAGATGGCGGGCAGATTCCCGCGCGATTCCTGGTCGAATAGGACACCCAGCAAGACGGCTTCCGCGGGGCTCGCCGGCGCGTCCGGGCGCGCTTCGGTGAGCGCCTGATCCGCGACGTCGGGCACCACGCCGATTTGCCGCAGGGCGTGCAAAATCGCGGCCAGCGCGAGCGGCGCGTCCGGTCCCGCTTCGGCCGTGGCGCGTTCGATGCCGGCGCGCGTGAGCCGCGCGGTCGAGTCGCAGCGCTCCACGTAGCGACCGAGCCAGTAAATGTCGTCCAGCAAGCGGCTCGGCAGATCGAGGCCACCGCGGCGGAGTTCCACGCGCGCGTTCGGCATCGTCGGCAGTACGGGTTCGGCCGCGCCGGCCGCCGACGACACCCAGACGTCCTTGCTCACCGCGTTGCTGCGAATCGCCAAGAACAAGCCGTCCGGCGCTTCGTTGATACGACCGAGCCCACCCGGCAGTACGTCGTAGTCCTCGCCGTCGCGCACCAGGAACGCGCGCCAGGCGAGCCCGCCTTGTGTGGCGCCGCTCGGGCCGCACATCGGCACCAGCGACAGCCCCGGCCAGCGCTCCGCCACGAAGTCGCCCGGGTGCGCCTTGAGACGCTCGCTGAACTGAGAACGCTCACGATCGCTCATCTGCGCGGGCACGAACGGATCGCCCTGGCGATCGCCGAAAGCAGGCTTGAAGACCAAGTCGTCCAGGGCACCGAGCACGAACGAGAGCGCCTCGCGATCGCCGCACCACCAAGTGGGCACCGAATCGATCGCCAGCTCTTGGCCGAGCACCGCGCGCGCGAGCCGCGGCAGATAGGTCTTGAACGCGGGCGTCTCCGCGATCACCGAGCCGAGCGCGTTGGCCAAGCCGATGTTGCCCGCCCGCGCTGCAGAGACGAGCCCCGCAACGCCTTGGCTGGAACCTTGGCGGAGCAGTAGCGGATCACACCAGGCGTCGCCCACGCGGCGCAAAAGCACGTCCACGCGCTGCAAGCCGGATAGAGTCTTCAGGTACACGATGTCGTCGCGGACCGTCAGGTCGCGACCTTCCACCAGCTCATAGCCGAGGTAGCGCGCCAGGTACGCGTGCTCGAACGAGCTCTCGTCGCGCGCCCCCGCCGAGAGCAAGAGCACGCGCGGCTGCGAACCGCGACCGCTCGGCGCGAGCGACTCCACCGCGCGGCGCACTTTCTGAAAAAAACCCGCCACGCGTTCGACGCGGTAGTCGCGAAACAGATCCGGCAACGTGCGCCCCATGACCAGCCGATTCTCGAGCGCGTAGCCCGCGCCGGTCGGTGCTTGCGTGCGGTCCGAGTAGACGTTGAATTTCCCGTCCGGGCCGCGACCCAGATCCGCGGCGTACAAGTGCAGCCGTTGGCGCGCCACGGGTTCCCAGCCGTGACAGGCGCGCAAGAACGCCGGGTGACCGAGCACGAGCTCCGCCGGCAAGAGGCCGTCGCGCACCAGGCGCTGCGCGCCGTAGCAATCGGCGATCACCTCATTCAAGAGTCGCGCGCGCTGGCGCAGTCCTTGGCAGAGCGTGAGCCACTCGGCGCGTTCGATCAGATACGGGAGGACGTCCAGATTCCAGGGCCGGTTGGTGCCCTCGGGCACGCCCAGAATGTTGAATGTGACCTCCTGCTCGGTGATCCGAAACCGCGCCGCCTTTTGCAGCTGCTCGAGCTCCGCGCTCGAGTGTTCACGCAAGAAGCGATCGAGTGGCAGTTGATGCCCGCGCACCGCGCCGCCTTCTTCCCGAAACTCGTCGAACAGGCTCGCGTGCCGCTCGCCTTCGTGCGGTATTCCCAGATAGGGCGAGGACTCAGCGGGCACGCAGCACTAAATACGCGAGTGCGAGCGCAGCCGCCACCCCCCAACAGCGGCCATCACGTCTTTCTAACTTGGCCCGCGCAGATCGAGCGTGAGTGGGAAATGCGGATTGATCGTCGCGTCACGCGGCAAAAAGCGTCCGGGCAAATGCCCGAAGCGATCGAAGCGAGCGATCCGGCGACTCTCCGCGGCCGCGGCGTTGACTGGCCGGCCCTCGGGCGAGCGACCGCCTGCATGAGCGACGTGATACGTGCAGCCAGCGATCGCCCGCTCGTTCCAGCTGTCATACAGATCGACATGCAGCGGACCATGCGTGCCGATGGTCGGGTGCAAGCACGACGCCGGCTGCCAGGCGCGATAGCGCACAGCTGCCACGCTCTCGCCGGAGACGCCCGTCGGCGTGAGGGGCAATACGAAGCCGTTCACCGTGACGCGATGTCGCCCGTGGGTGAGCCCGATCGCGCGCACCTGCAGGCGCTCGAGCGACGAGTCGACGTAGCGCGCCTGGCCACCGCCGCTATTCTCCTCACCGAGCACGTGCCACGGCTCGAGCGCGCCGCGCAGCTCGACGCTCACCGCGTCCTTGCTGAATTTGCCATAAAAGGGGAAGCGAAACTCGAGGTGCGGCCGGAACCACTCGTGGTCGAAGGCAAAACCGCGACTGCTCAGATCGCCGAGCAGATCACGAAAATCCTGTTCGACGAAGTAGGGCAACAAAAAGCGATCGTGCAGCA
>DASYCR010000531.1:0-4623 GCA_036500095.1 Polyangiaceae bacterium | reverse complement strand
AGATCACGAACCCCGAGCAACGCGTGGGCGCGATCAAGCACCTCGTGCGCGTGCTCGGTGACAGACCGTGCGTTTGGATCACGCCGCCGCTGTGGAAGAAGGACACCGGCCTGATGCAGGTGATCGCGCAGAACGTGGCGCCCTGCCGCTGCCTCGATTCGGATACGGTGGTGCACGATTTGCCGCGAGGCAAAGACAAGATCCATCCGAGCGCCGAGGGGCGTACCCTGTGGGCTGATGCGGTATTTGCCTGGCTTGCTCGAGAGCGCGAACCGGCCGGATCGAAGCCCTGGGCACTCAAGCCGGCGTTAACGGCCGCGCAGTAGCTTCACGCTCAGCTCGCCGAGCAAGAGCCCGCTCCCGCCGCCGACGAACAAGCTGACCATCAGCGCGCCGAGCGTGCTGCCGAAAAGGTCCTTCTGGTTGACGTGGTTGATGAAGTAACTCGCGAACACGGCCGCCATGCACAACCACGCGGCGAGCCGCGAACGAAAGCCGCGCTGAGCCGCGACGCCTTGGAGCACGATCGCCGCAATGCCGCACGCACCGAACACCAACCGAGCGGCAGCCGGCGAGAGCGCGCCTCCGCCTCCGCCGAACAGCGCCGAGTAAATGCCGAGCTCGGCCGCAAACGCGAGCAGCAATGCCAGGGCGAAAACAACCCGCCGCAGCCCGGTATTCGCCTCGTGAAAAGGGCCTGCTCCGGAAAACGTCGTGAAGAGCGGCAGCCCGAGCGCGACGTATTGGCCCTCTACGGGTCGCAGGCCGTCGAAGCGCGCGGCTGCCACGAGCGTGAGCACCACCGCGAACACGAACGGCATACGCAGCCGCGCCAAGCGTTCGGCCAGCGCCTCGCGCGCCATTCAGATCCCGGACCGCTGCGCGAGCCACAGCAAGCCCAGCAGACACGCGCCGATCCCCAGCATCAAGAGCACGTTGCTCACGAAGTACGGATAGATCATGAGCAAGAGACCAACCGCGAGCTGCGGAGCGCGAGCTTGTTTTTTCCCATACAAGAAGAAGCCGAACCCTACGGTCGAGATGAAAAATCCGGCGATCAGCGCGTTGCCGTTCACGGGCCTCGTTGACCTCGCGTCGGGCGCGACTGCGCGGCAATCTCCTCGGCCGTCACTTCACGGCCGAGCTCGCTCGACAGGTAGATGCCCTCGGAGATGAGCATCGTGGCGAGGGCTATTTCCGCGGTCGGCAAGAGCGCCACGCGTCCGAGCAGGGCGGCCACCCAGTGCGCTTGCGAATTCGCGTAGTGTTGACCGGTGTCCGACACGTTTTCCCAACGGAAGCGGGCCGAGCCGAGATCCGTGGTGGCGTTCAGGCTCAGATCCCCATAATTTTTGAAGAAGCCGAAGGGATTCAAGCGAACGCCCGCCTTTTGTCCAAAAAGGTAGCTCGTGTCGAGCGAATCGACGTGCAGAGCCCACGCCTCGATGATGTCGAGCGTTGCGCCGCCCGCGAAGCGCACGAAGCCCGTGCCGAGCTCTTCCACGTCGTAGCCGGCGCGCGTGCGCCGCGCGCTGTCCATGTCGAGCTCTTGGTAAGTCTTGCCGCTCACGCGCGTCACCGGCGGATTACCGAGCAGGTAGAGCAATTGAGCGATGTGATAGACGCCCATGTCGTACAGAGCCCCGCCCGCCGCATGCTCTTTTTGGACGAAGGCCGGACTGCCATAACCGTCCACGTAGGGCCGGCCGCGCCGACGAGCCCCCGAGGAGCGCGCGTGATAGAGCGTCCCGAGTTCCCCGAGCTCGATCAGCTCCTTTACGGCGCGCGTTTCGTCGGAGTAGAGCGTGCCCAACTGAATGTGTAGTTTCTTTTTCGCGCGCACGCTGGCGTCGAACATGGCCTGGGCGTCGGCGTAGGTGCCGGCCATCGGTTTCTCGCAGTACACGTGTTTGCCGGCCTCGAACGCCGCCACCGTCGCGGCGCAATGCAGGTTGTTGTGCAAACACACGTCGACGGCGTCGAGATCGTCGCGGCGTAGGAGCTCGGCAAAGGTCGCGTACTTGTGCGGGATCTTGAAGCGCTCGGCCGCATTCGCCGCCGCCTTCACGTCGATGTCCGCGCAGGCAACGACGTCTACTTCTGGAAACTTCTCGTAGGCGGCCAAATGCCGCAGGCCGATCTGACCCACCCCGATGATCCCGATTCGCACGCGCTCCGTCATGCTCGCTACGCTATCAAACCTTGGCTGCCGTTTCGCGTGCTTCCGCGAGCACTTCCGCGAGCGCGTCGCTCACGCTGCGCGTCGGCTGCCAACCGAGCGCGCGGAGCTTGCCAGGATCCCCGACCAAATAGGGGATCTCGTTCGGCCGGAGCCGCGCGCGATCCAGCTCGATCTGGGCGTCGACGTTGGCCAACCGCAGCAATTCATCGAGTAGTTCGGCGATGCGGCGACCGACCCCGCTCGCTATATTGTAGATCTGCCCGGACTCACCGCGCTCGAGCAGCAAACGGTACGCTGCCACCACATCGTCGACGTGCGAGAAGTCGCGGACCGGACTGAGATCGCCGACGTGGATCACAGCCCGCCCCGGCCTACCGGCGCTCGCCACGAGCTGTGTCGCGAGCGCGGGAACCACGAAGTGGCTGCTCTGACCGCGTCCAAGATGGTTGAACGGCCGCGCGATCATCAACGCGAGCCCCGCGTGGCAGGCCTGCTGACAGGCGATTTCCGCTGCGAGCTTGGACCCGGAGTACGGGTTGATCGGCGCGGTCGCGTGGCCTTCATTGGCGAGTTCGCCCGCTCGAACCGCACCGTAGACCTCGCCCGAACTGACGGCGATCACGCGCGCTGACGGGGCGTGCGTTTGGAGCGCCGCGAGTAGGTTGACCGTGCCCAGCGTATTGACGGCGTAGGTCTGGCTCGGGTCTTGATAGCTCTTGCCCACGGAACTGAAACCCGCCAAGTGGATGACGGCCTCTGGGCGCGCCTCCGCGACCGCCTGCATCACGGCCGCGCTCTGAGTGAGGTCGACGGCTTGATGCCACTGCGCATGGAGGTCGGCCGCCGAAGCGTGCAGTACTCCCGTCAGCGCCAGAACCTCGTCCTTTTGCCGGCTCAAATGCCGGCACAGGTGGCGACCGACGAAGCCGTCCGCGCCCGTGACGAGGATGCGCACGGTTTTAGCGCCTTTCTTGCGCGTCGAGCCGCGCGAGATCGGCGTCGACCATCATCTCGATCAGGCCGCGGAAGCGGACTTTGGGTTCCCAGCCGAGCATCTTCTTGGCTTTGCTCGGGTCCCCGATCAGGAGGTCGACCTCGGCCGGCCGCACGAAGGCCGGGTCGGTCACGACGTACTTCTTGTAGTCGAGCCCCACGTGGGAAAACGCAACCTCACACAGCTCCTGAACGGTGTGCGTCTCGTGGGTCGCGATCACGTAGTCCTCCGGCTTTTCCTGCTGAAGCATGCGCCACATGGCATCCACGTAGTCGCCGGCAAAACCCCAGTCGCGCTTGGCGTCCAGGTTGCCCATAGGCAACTTGTCGCTCAAGCCGAGCTTGATCCGCGCTGCGCCGTCCGTCACCTTGCGCGTCACGAACTCGAGCCCGCGCCGCGGTGACTCGTGGTTGAACAATATGCCGCTCACTGCAAAGAGTCCGAAGGACTCCCGATAGTTGACGGTGATGAAATGGCCGTACGCTTTGGCGACGCCGTAGGGCGAGCGCGGATAGAACGGCGTATCCTCGTTCTGCGGCACTTGCTGGACCTTGCCGAACATCTCCGACGACGAGGCTTGGTAGAAGCGCGCGCTCGGCAGCGTGTGGCGAATCGCTTCGAGCATCTTGGTCACGCCGAGGGCCGTGAATTCACCGGTGAGCACGGGTTGCGTCCAGCTGATGGGCACGAAGGACTGCGCCGCGAGGTTGTAGACCTCCTCCGGGCGCACTTGGCTCAAGATCGTGGCGAGCGAAAATTGATCCAAGAGGTCGCCTTGGTGCAGCTTGACCTGACCGCGCAGATGGCCGATGCGTTCGACCTTCTCCTCCGAAGAGCGCCGGACCATGCCGTGTACGTCGTAACCTTTGGTCAGCAAGAGCTCCGCCAGGTAGCTCCCGTCCTGACCCGTAATGCCGGTGATCAGCGCTCGTTTGGTCATTCGTTTGCCCTGCCAACTACCTCAGCCGGCCGTTTCAGGCAAAGGGACTCTTACAGCCGGCCGAGCGCGCGTCTAGAATTGACGTCATGAACGGAGCCTGGCTCAGCGCGTTGGCTCGAAGTTCGCTGGTCGCGGCCGCGACCCTGTCGTGCTCGTCCAGTCATCCGAGCGTCGCTGCAACGCCAGAGGCAGGTCCCACTTGCCGCGTGGACGGCGGCGCCGAAGCGAGCCGCGACGCTTGTTCGTTTCACGCAGGAGCGCTGGCTGCGGACACGTTCGACACCTGCGCGAAGATCGGCGACGCGATGCCGATCCAGCACATCGTCGTGTTGATGATGGAAAATCGCTCGTTCGATCATTACTTCGGGCATTTGCCGGGTAACGGCCAGGACGACGTGGACGTGGCTACCCCGGATGCGTCGAATCCGTCGGCGATCGACGGCGAAGCGGCGATCCCCTGGCACCATGCCGACTCGCTTTGTTTCTTCGACACCAACCATGAATGGG
>DASYCR010000530.1:0-2287 GCA_036500095.1 Polyangiaceae bacterium | reverse complement strand
GTTTGAAACAAACACACGTCGCCAGCGCGACAATCGCTGTTGTGCAGGCAACGCTGCGAACGCGCCGAGCGATCGGTAATCCCGGCGATCACCTGACAGCCGCAGATCGCACAGAGAGCGTACACGAGCAGCATCAGCCAGCGCCCGCGTCGCGCGTGATTCGCTCCCCACCGCGTTGCTCGGCTCACCCGTGGCATCTCCTCCGTCCGTTGAATTCGGCGACGAATCCAGGGCTAGACATGGCAGGCCGGCATGGGACCCGTTCTCACGTGTTACGTCAAGCAGCAGCAAGGGCCCTGCCATTCTCGCTTACTTGCCGGGGTATTGCCGCGCCTCCGGCGTTGACCCGCAGCCCGGAAACCCGGAGGCTCGCTGCGCTTGGCCGCTGAACCCGACGCCTCCACCGAACGCATCGAGCCCGGGGATCGCTCCTCGCTCGATGTCAGCGCCTGGGACGATCGGGCCGCGGTGCGCTCGGCGGCCCATCGCGAGCTCGGTGCCGACGTGCAGCGGCTTGGCGTCACGCGGCTCGCGGGGATAGCCGCGCTGTCCGCGCTCGTGACGAGCGCTTATTTGTTGGACGTGCTGCTGCTCGGGGCGCGCTTCGATAGCTCGTGGCGCGCCCAGTTACCGATGCTGCGGGAGCTATTGCTCGGCGCGACCGCGTTGAGCCTGGCGACGTTTGCGCTGACCAAGCTCTCGAAGCTGCGACCGCAGCACGCGCTCGATCTCGGCTACCTGTATCTGTTCGCGTTCGCGTTTTTGCTCGGCCTGATCCGTCACTGTCACGCCTGGCCAGCCGGGGAGGCGGTGCGTCAGGTTTCTCCGGTGGTGCTTCCGATCTTGGGGTTCGGCGCGCTCGTGCCGGCCGCTCCGCGCACGTCGCTCAGCACGCTGTTCGGCGCAGCCGCTATGGATCCGCTCGCCACGTACGTGCTGCGCGCGCACGGTCCGTGGCCGCCCGTGCACGAGCTCGTGCTGCTGTGGGCTTCACCGTTTTTGGCCGCGCTACTCGGCTACCGGATGTCGCTCGGCCTCCATCGCTTGACCGAGGGCATCGTGAAAGCCCGCCAGATCGGCAGTTATCGCCTCGTTTCACGGATCGGCGTGGGCGGCATGGCGGAGGTCTGGCGCGCCGAACATCGCATGCTCGCGCGGCCCGCGGCGATCAAGCTCATCCGACCCCGCGCGCTGCTCGAGCACGGCGTGCTCGAGTCGGAGCGGCTGCTGCGGCTGTTCTTGCGTGAGGCTCAGACGACCGCGTCGCTCAGCTCGCCGCACACGATCCAGATCTACGATTTTGGCATCTCGCGCGAAGGCACGTTCTATTACGTGATGGAGCTCTTGAACGGACTCGACCTGAAGACCCTGGTCGAAACGTACGGCCCGCAATCGCCCGAACGCAGCGCGCACTTTTTACGCCAAGCCTGCCGCTCGCTGCACGAAGCGCACGAAAGAAACTTCGTGCACCGAGACGTGAAGCCCTCGAACATCTTCACTTGTCGACTCGGCGCCGAACCGGACTTCGTCAAGGTGCTGGATTTCGGCCTCGTACTCGATCGCCATCCGACGGCGGCGGAGTTGGAAGAGACGCGGCGCTTCGTGGGCACGCCCGCGATCATGGCGCCCGAGATGGTGCGCTTCCAGGCGCCGGTCGACGCCCGCGCCGACATCTATGCGCTCGGCTGCGTCGGTTATTTTCTGCTCACCGGCAAGCGCGTGTTCGAGGCCGAGACGCGGCACGACATGCTGATCATGCACGCGCATCAAAAACCGGTCTTGCCGTCCAGGCGCATCGGCTCGCCGATCGACGCACAGCTCGAAGCGCTGGTGATGGCCTGTCTCGAGAAGAACCCCGATCGGCGGCCGCAGACCGCGCGCGAGCTCGAAGAGCGCCTGGCAGAGCTCGTCTTCGAGCGTCCCTGGACCGACGAACGCGCTGAGCTGTGGTGGAAAACCTGGGGAGCGCGCGCGACAGCCGAGTGACTACGATCGCCGGCGCTTCGCGGGAAATCGCGGCTAGGCCTGCCCATTTTTTTTCTTGCGCCAGAGCAGCGCGGCGAGGGCGAGGCCTAGCGCGAACGAGCCGCGACCGCCGGGCGCGCCGCGGGGAACACTGCAGCCGCCGCTGTCCGAGCTCGACTGGGGCGCGGCTTCTGCGCCCGAGCCTGCCGCGCCGGCGGGTGGGTGCCCGTAG
Source organism: Polyangiaceae bacterium (assembly GCA_036500095.1). GTDB lineage: Bacteria > Myxococcota_A > Polyangia > Polyangiales > Polyangiaceae > PMG-095. The sequence goes on along the minus strand of DASYCR010000530.1, from coordinate 90 downwards.
GAGCCGCTCCCGGACGCGCCTGCAGCACCGCCAGCTGCACCGGCCGAGGCACCGCTCGTGCCCGCTGCGCCGCTCGTCCCCGCTTGGCTC
>DASYCR010000529.1:0-2267 GCA_036500095.1 Polyangiaceae bacterium | reverse complement strand
TCCGTCTCGTCGAACGTATCGACGTGCTCCGACAGGCCCGACACGTAGTTTGCCAGCAGCTCCAGATCGGGAAACTCGCCGTTTTGGACGAACCCGTGGAGCGCAGTCAACGCCGACTCCGGTAGCGGTCGGCAGAGCACGGCGTAGAGCTCCACGCCTTCACTGATCCAAGTGGGGTTCTTGGTCTCGACGGCGAGCCGCGCCGCGGCTTTGACCACGTGCTCGACCAGCTCGTGCCCCACGGGCCGACGATCCAAGAAGAGCTCATGGATGCGCGTCAGCACCGGACCGAGTTGCCGCGTGACCTCGATGAAATCTCCTTGCTCGAGAGTTTCGGCGAGAGTGGCGACTGCCTTGGAGATCGAATCGCTACCTGGAGGCGACGTCGTCTTGCGGCGCGGCGGTTCGAGATGCGAGGCGAAGCGAATGCTCGGCTGCATCGGCTGGGAGGGCGCCAGGCTGCTCGCGTCGCGCAGCTCCTCGACGAGCGTCGTCTTTTCCGCGCCGGTCACGGTGTCCGCGGTGATGTGATAGCGGTGCGGTTTTTCCGCTGGCTCTTCCTTGTCCGGGTCGACGAGTTGTAGCTCGTGTGTGCAGATGCGGATCGTGTCGCCGGCGCGCAGCTCGCGCGGCCCCTGAATCCGCTCACCGTTGATCAGCACGCCGTTGGAGCTGCCGAGATCCTCGATCACGATTTGCACGGGGTTGATCCAAAGCCGCGCGTGACGGCGCGATACGGCAGGATCGCTGATAGCGAGCTCGCATTGTGGACTGCGGCCGATGTAGACCTTGCCCGCGCGCAGCGAGATCAGTGCGCTCCGATAGCGCAGTTTGAAGCCGACGAGCTCGCCCACGGCACGAGCGTCGCTACCCGGGTCCACTTGGCCCGGAACTGGGGTCAGACTGGCGGCGGACAACTTATGAAAGCCTTAGTTTTAACGAGCATGACAAAGCCCGCACGACAACGGTAGTATTTTACGGTCGTCAGCCGAGAAATCTCACTATTGACGCTTTGCTCGTCTTGCCATGCGTGCGGGCCGGCCTGGCGACCATGTAGGTGCAGAGGCGCCTAGTGTCCTGAGTCTGCAATTCGTCAACGAATTGCAGACCGCCACTTCGTGGCGGCAGCCGCTGCGCGGCTGGGCCACAGTTGATTTCCTCGGGGCGTTGCCCCGAAGCCCCGCGTCCGCTTCGCGTCCGCGCTAGTGTCTCGAGCATTTTCCTTCATTGATTTATGAAAGGAACCACGGCCTCGGGACACTAGCCGGATGCGTCCCACCACTTCGACAGACGCGGCTCCGCGGCTTTGGGGCGTGTCGCGTAATGAGACGTATCGTTGTAGACGACGAGCCGCGCGCGCACCGGATCCTTGAAGTCGAGCGCGTTCAGACACGCCGGGGATTGATCGAGTCGGTCGCGATAGCCGCGAGCGTCGATGCCGAGCAAGCTGCACAAGACGAGGCGAATCGTGGCCTTGTGCGAGACGACCGCCACCGTTTGATTCGGGTGCGCGACGACGATCTGGCGCAGGACGGGCAGCGCGCGGGCCATCACGCTGAGCCCCGATTCACCGCCTTCAGGCGCGAACGTGAAGGGATCTTGCTCCCAGTTCGAGTACTCGTCGACGAAGCGAGCCTCTACCTCTTTGCGCGTGAGCTGCTCCCAGCGCCCGTGATCGATCTCGCGCAACCCGTCGCGGGCGATGGGTGTGAGGCCGTGCGGAGCAGCCACGAGCTCGGCCGTGTCGAGCGTGCGTTTGAGGGGGCTCGCGTAGACGGCGGCGATCGGAGCCTCGCTCAGGCGCTCGCCGAGGGCGCGCGCTTGGGCGCGACCTTCGTCCGATAGCTCGACGTTGGTGGCGCCGGCGAAGCGATCCTCGGCAGTCAGCGTGGTCGCGCCGTGCCGGATCAAGAGCACGCGCGTCGTCATTTGGGCTTGCGCGCGAGCTGCGACAGATCGCGCACTGCGCCGCGCGCCGCGCTGGTCGTCATGTGAGCGTAAGCCTGCAGCGCGACCGACACGTGGCGATCGCGGTTCGGGCGGAAGCCGTCCGGGCCACGGCTCTCGCGAGCCTTGCGGCGCTTGTCGAGCGTCGCGTCGTCCACCAGCAGATCCACGCGCCGCGCGGGGATGTCGATTTTGATGCGGTCTCCTTCTTCGACCAGGCCGATCGCGCCGCCCTCCGCGGCCTCCGGCGAAACATGGCCGATGCTGAGGCCCGAGGTGCCGCCGCTGAAACGACCGTCGGTGATCAGCGCGCAGGCTTT
>DASYCR010000528.1:0-3225 GCA_036500095.1 Polyangiaceae bacterium | reverse complement strand
GATCTTGTGTGACGGTCACGGCCTTCGGCAAGCCATCACTGCCGACGGTCACGACGAGCTGGACGACCGCTGAGTTGATGTCCTCGATGTCGGCCTCCGGCGGGAATCCGCAGTCGTTCCAGGAGCCGCCTTGAACTGGCATCGCGGGCTTGGACAAATCGATTGCGCTCGCCGTGCTCGCCACCGGTCCCGGCGGCGCCTTGCCGACGCCCGCGGGCTCGGCGCGCATATCGCGCACGGCCGTCTTCGATGTGCCGGTCGAAGCAGTGACACCGCCCGAGTATTGGTCGCCGCTACCCGTCACGAACGTATTGCCCGTCAGATCGAGCGGCTCGTTGGGATCGGCTTCTTGCGCGAGGACCTTGCCCGCTTGAGCTGCTGCGGGCGGCGGCGGCGGCGCGGCGTTCGCTGCGGGTGGCGGTGGCGCCTTTTGCTCGGGCTCGGGCTCCTGCGTCGGCGGGGGCGGCGGGAGCGGCGGGGGTGTCAGATCGATGTCGAACTGCTGGTGCAGTCGTTCGCGGATCTGTTCGCGGATCTCGACGGTGAACGCGAGTACCGCTCCGAGGGTGTGTGCGGCCTGCGCGGCAACGGCCCCGTGGGTGATCAGGGCGCCGAGCAGGCCGATCCACGCGCCTCTGCGTGCCGCACGCCCGCCGAGGCGTAGGATCGGAGCCAGCGGATCCGAAGCGAGTGGACCTTCGCTTTCGTTCGGCAGCAACCGCTCGGCACTGCTCGTCATAGTCGTCTACTTGCCCGGGGCCGTCTCTACCGGCACGGGCTGGACGTCCGCTGGCGTGACTGCGAACGCAATCTTGGCCACGCCCGAACGCTTGAGCAGATCGAGCACGTGGATCACGCGCCCGTGCTCGACCTTGCGATCCGCGCGAATCACGGCGCGCAAATCGGGGGTCTTTAGTTTGGCGGCTCTGGCGAGGCCGCCGATCGCTTCGTCGTTCGGTAGGTTCTCGGAGTCGACGCGGGTCTTGCCATCGGCGGTGAGCTCGACCGAAAACACTTGTTGCAACGCCTCGCCGGTGGCGGCTTTGGGCAGATCCATGGGCAAGCCTTGCGACACGATGATGCGCGCCGTGACCATGAAGATAATCAGCAGCACGAGCGTGACGTCCACGAGTGGCGTCACGTTGATGCCGGCAATCAGACCGTCGTCGTCGTTGCTCGAGCCGCCAGCCATCAGCCCTCGCTGCCTTCGCCCGCGCGCGGCTTCGACCTGCCCGACTTGGGCGCGGGCGCGGTGCCGGCCTCGACGCCTGCCAGGTAGGCGAGCAGCACGTGGCTCAGCGCGTCCGTGTTCGCGAGCTTGGCGCGGGCGACGCGCGTGTAGAAGTTGTACATGGCGACCGCTGGGATCGCGACTGCGAGGCCCACGGCCGTCGCGACCAATGCTTCGGCGATGGCCGCCATCACTTGCTGCGGAGCGGCCGACGACTGCGCCTGAGCCATGCTCATGCCTTGTTTGCCGAGCTGTTCGAACGCCTTGACGACGCCGATCACTGTGCCGAACAAGCCGATGAACGGCGCGTTGTTGCCGAGCGTGCCGAGGTAGGCGAGCCAGCGCTCGAGCTTCATTTTCTGAAGCGCGGATGCCCCTTGCATGGCTTCGTCCGCGGCCTTCATGCCGCGATCCGACTCACGCAGGCCGGCGACCACGACCGCAGCTTCTGCGCTCGGCGACTTCTCGAGCGCTGCGATGGCAGCGTCGATGTCACCGTCGCGCAGCAAGTTGCGTAGCTCCGTGGCCAGGCGCGCCACGTCGTCGCGGAGGGATAAGTAGAACCAACCGCGCTCGAGCATGATGGCCACCGAGATCACGCTCAGGCCGATCATCATCCACATGACCCAAGCCGCCCCGAAGCTCGTCATCAAACCCTGCAGCCACTCGACCAGATTCATCCGTAAAGTCCTTTGGGCGCGATCCGTAGCGCCGGCCCGTGTCGATCGACAGTCGCCGCTCCGACTTATTCCGTCCGGCGGCGGCCACGACGTAGCACAATCCGCAGATTCCGGCTGCGAGGCCCATCTCGCCGTGGCCGGCTCAATGGCCGGGGCGCGTCAAAGCTCGTGCGGCATCAGGTCGTAAGGCGAGTGAAAGAACTGCTGCGGTGAGTAGGCCCGCAAGCAGGACACTCGCCGGGTGTAGATGTCGGCGTAGAGCTCGACTTGTAAACCGAAGCTGCTCATCTCGCTCTGTTCCTTGAGCAGAGAGCCCCAATACGGATGGAAGCGATCGGAGACACGCTCGACCAAGAGGTCGAGCTCGTTCGTCAGCGCGCGTAGCTCGGCGCGCACGCGCTCCAGGCTGCGTTTGACGCGGACGCGCTCCGCTTCCTCGTCGTGGTTTTTTACCGCGCGCGAGAGCTCCTTGATGCGCGCCTGGTAGAAACGAAGCTCGTCTTCCAGCTTGTCGCGGCCCTCCTCCAGCGCGCGCTGGCGGGCGAGATCCTCGTGACACGCTTCGTGCGCTGCGATCTCGTCGTCGAGCTCCTGAATGATCATCAGGGTCTGCCAAGACGATTCCTTTTTGGAACGCAGGATGTCGCCGTAGATATGGTCGCCGACGTACAGCACGCTGGAGCTGCGCATGCCGACCAGTCGCTCGAATTCCTCGAGATTGCCGCCCTCGTAAACTTTGCCGCGCTCGAGCTTGCTTCGCACTGGCCGCAAGACGTCGCCGTCGCGCTCGACGAGCGGTCTGCCGTCCTGAAAAAAACGGGGTTTGCCGGCCGAACAGATCACGAACTCGAAGTAGTGTCGCCAAGACGGATACTCGTGCATGGCTTCACCGAGCAGGTAGCTCATCACTTGGTCGGTGTAGCCGAACGGGGAATTCGTCAGTAAAAAAAGCCGTTTCCCTGCTGAACGCAGCTTGTGCAGCGTGCGAGCGAGCTCCGGATCGTGCTCGATGTATTGCGCGATGTCGGCGGTGACGTGTTTGTACACGCTGCCGTTCGCGTGCGCCTCGTCGATTGCCGCGCGCACGTCGGAGAAGAGCTTGTCGTAGTCGATCTTCTCCTGGTTTTTTTCGAGTGCCTCGATGATCGCGACGTAGCTGGTGACTTCGCTCAATGCGAATAGCGTGTCGATCCAATGGTAGCGGGGCGTGTGCGGGCGAATCTTCTTGTCGTGATAGAGCTCGACGATCTCCGAGCGCGTCAGCCGGCGCATGCCGTGATAGCCGCGGCTCACGACCTTGTAGCGGTCCATCTT
>DASYCR010000527.1:0-2181 GCA_036500095.1 Polyangiaceae bacterium | reverse complement strand
TGATGAGCGCGCATTTCGACTTTGTCTGGCGCAGCCTGCGTCGCTTGGGGCTAGCCGACTCCGACGCAGACGACGGCGCGCAAGAGGTGTTCCTGGTCGCGAGCCGCAAATTGTCGCAGATCAGTCTGGACCGTGAGCGCCCGTTCCTTTTTGCAACGGCAGTGCGTATCGCTTCCACGCGGCGCCGCAGCGTCAAGCGACGCCGCGAGGAACCGCTGCTCGGCGCGGACCAGGAAGAACGCTCCGAGCCCGGCCCCGAGCGCCTCACCGAGCTTTCCCGCGCACGCCGCGAGCTGCAAGAGATTCTAGACGGAATGGACTTGGATCAGCGCGCTCCATTCATTCTGTTCGAGCTCGAAGAGCTGACCGTGCCGGAGATCGCCAACACGCTCGGCGTACCCATCGGCACCGTGAGCTCACGCCTGCGTGTCGCGCGTGAACATTTCCAAGCTTCCCTGCGGCGCTTGCATGCCCGCGAAGCATTCCCCAAGGCTCGTCCATGACCGATCGCGATTCCACACCCGACCTGAGACGCTTTCGGCAGGAGGGCTCCGAGCTCGAGCAGAGCGTGCTCGGCTCCGCGAGCGGAGATCAGCCGAGCGCCGTAGCGCGGCGCGCTGCCTTTGCGCTCGTTTTAGCTAAACACCGGGCGCGCGAACGGCGCGCCGTGATCGTGGGCGGAGGTTTGGTCGCGCTGGCAGCTGCCGCCGGTGTGGCGTTCGTCTTGAGGCCAACAGCCCAGCCTGTTGCGCTGTCGGCGGAGCCGCACGCGAGCGCACCTCAGCGCGTACAGTCCCCGCCTCCGAGCCCGAGCGGCGCGAGCCCGTCCGCGCTCTGCTCGCCGGTAGCCGTGGCTGAAGGCACGAACCCGCTGATCGACGATTTCGAAGACGGGGATTTACACGCGCCCATGGTCGAGCACCGAGCGGGTCAGTGGATCACCTTCAACGACGGCACCGGCGTGCAGTTTCCGAAACCGGGTACGGAGATCTCCGCAACGCGCATTCCGGGTGGGCGCGGCGCCAGCCACTTCGCAATCCACAATGTCGGCAGCAAGTTCAGCAAGTGGGGCGCCAACCTCAGTTTGGAGCTGAGCCCGCACCGCTGCTACGATGCCTCGGCTTACGGCGGCATCGAGTTCTGGGCGCGCGGACGCGGAGAGATCCGTACGGCCGTCAAGATGACTCAGGTCGTGAGTGAAGAGTTCGGCGGCAGTTGCAGCCACGACTGCTTCGACGCGCACACCAAACACATCAAGCTCACGCGCGAGTTCACGCACGTAGTCGTGCGCTGGGAAGATCTACGTCAGAAGGGCTTCGGCACGCCGGTGCCCTTCGACGCACGCTCGTTGTACTCAATCGAATTCGCGTTGACGCCGGAGCAGACGCCGTTCGACTTTTGGATCGACGACGTGAGCTTCAGCCCGCGCTAAGCGGAAACGTCCGCTGAGCTCGGCGCATCCGCGATTTTCGCGAACTCCGCGATGATTTTGTCCCAGCCGCCAGCGGAATCGATGGCTTTGCGGAACGCAGCGGCCTTGTCACCGTAGCGCTCGAGATCGCGGTGCTCGAGGTCGACGCGCGTTCGACGCGCGCCTTCTGGGGTGAAGGTGACCTCGACCTCGGTCACGAAGGCGGGGTCGTATTGCCAGTCTGCCGTGATCTGCCAAGCGAGTAACAAGCGTCGTGGCGGCTCCCAGCCGAGCACTTTGCCGACTTCGCACTCCGAGCCGTCCTCGCACACCGCATACCAACGCCCCCCGGCTCGCTCTTCCAAGATCGCGCGCTGGAGCGGAGATTTTCCGATGTGGTGCTCACGCGGCCACCAGCGGTCGATCCCAGCGGTGAAAACGCGAAAGGCGCGCTCGGGGGTCACGTTGACGATGATCTGCTTTTTGACGGGCTCGACATGGCTCATATTTCACGCTCCTCTGCCGCCTCTTTGAACGAGGCGAGTGCTTGGTCCCAGAACCGATCCAAGAATTTGCGCATCGCCTCCACACCGCGTTGGTCGACGCGGTAAATGCGGCGCGTGCCTTCCTGACTGACCGCGACCAAGCCCGCGCTCTTCAGCACCTTCAGGTGCTGGGAAACAGCCGGCCGGGTAACGGCCATGCGCTCGGCCAACTTGCCCACGGAGCTCGGCTTGCGCGACAAACGCTCGAAAATCTGCAGACGCGTG
>DASYCR010000526.1:0-2661 GCA_036500095.1 Polyangiaceae bacterium | reverse complement strand
TCGCGCGCCATCGAGCGCTTCAGCGGTCCGCAGATCCGGAAGTTCTGGAAAACCGAGCCGGAAGCCTATGCCGCGACGGCGGAGGTGGCGCTGGTGAGCTCGTTCATCGCGTCGATCCTAGTCGGGGCCTCGGCCCCGATCGATCACGGCGATGGCGCCGGTATGAATCTGCTCGATTTGAGCACCGGCGCGTGGAGTCCTGCGTTGCTGGCGGCGACCGCGCCCGGCTTGTCGGACAAGCTGCGGGCCGCCGTGCCTTCGGCGACGCGCGTGGGTGAGGTCGCGCCGTACTTCGTGACGAAGTACGGTTTCTCGCCCCGCACTCCGGTGATCGCCTTCACCGGAGATAATCCGAGCAGCTTGGTCGGCATGGGCGCCACGGAGCCGGGCACCGCGGTGGTGAGCTTGGGCACGAGCGACACCCTGTTTGCCGCGATGCGCGAGCCACGCACGGACCCGAACGGCTATGGCAACGTGTTCGGCAATCCTGCGGGCGGTTTCATGTGCTTGATCTGCTTCGCCAACGGATCGCTGGCGCGCGAAGAAGTGCGCGCGCGCGTCGGGCTGACTTGGCCCGAGTTCGAGCGTGCAATCTTGGAGCGCACCAAGCCGGGTAACGACGGCAATTGGATGCTCCCGTATTTCGTGCCAGAAATGACGCCGAAGATCTTGGCGCCGCGGGTGGAGCTCGAGGGTAGCCCGGAATTTCGCGCCTTTCGCGCCGCCGACGCCTGCGCGCGTGCAGTGGTCGAAGCCCAGGCACTATCGATGCAGCAGCATTCGACTTGGATCGGCGAGCGCCCGAAGGTGGTGCGCGTCACCGGGGGCGCCTCGAAGAATCGCGGTATCCTTCAGGTGCTCGCGGACGTCCTCCAGGCGGAGATTTGCACGCTTTCGGTGCAGAATTCGTCGGCGCTAGGTGGCGCGTTGCGCGCCGCCCAGGCGCTCGAGGGGGCATCGTGGTCGGAGCTCTATGCCCGCTTCGTTTCGCCGGATGCGGGCTCGCACGTGCGAAGCTCGCCCGAAGCCGGTCACGCCTACACCGCGCTGCGCGCTGAGTTTATCGGCAAATTGCGACAGTTTTCGAGCTAGGTTGGAGCCAGGGTCCGGCTTTGCTCTACTTGCTGCGTGGCGAGCCGAGCTTGGGTCATTCGTGTAGGGTTCGTCCTCGCGCTAGTCCCCCTCTTTGGTTGCACGCGGAGCGAAGCCAGCGCGCCGCGTGAGCAAGCACGCCTGCAGATCGGCGTCGACCTTTGGACGGGCTACTATCCGGCCTTGCTCGCAGAGCAGCTGGGTTACTTTCGCGAAGAGGGCGTGACCGTCGACATCTCGATGCCGGAGAACACCGATCAGCTGCTGGTCGACTTCGCGGCGGGAACTCTCGATGGCATCGCGGTCGCGGCCGGCGACAGCATCAACGTGATCGAGGCCAACCCAGATGTTCGGATCGTGCTGTTCAGTGACTTGTCGGACGGAGCGGACATGGTGCTGGCGCTGCCGCCGATCGCGCGGCCCGAAGATCTGCGGGGCAAGGTGGTGGGCACGAACTTGGGTGGCTTCGGCGAGCTGTTCGTGCGACACATGCTGGACGATCACGGCGTGCCGGCCGCTGATGTGAAGATGCTCAACGTAGACGCCGCGCAAGCCGTCGAACGCCTGGTTTCCGGTGAGCTTGCGGCCGTTCACACCTGGGAGCCCTACGCTTCGCGTGCGCGCGCCGCCGGGGCGCGGGTGCTGTACACGAGTCACGATGCGTATGGACTCGTGCTCGACAGCTTCATGTTCGCCGGCTCGACGCTGCGCGCGCACCCAGCTGCGGTGCGCGGCTTCGTGCGCGCCTGGTTCCGCGCGGAGGAGCACTGGCAAACACACCGCGCAGCAGATGACGCGCTGCTGCAGAAGCGCCTCGGGTCGACCGCGCCGATCGACCACGCGGGTGTTCACCTGCTCTCGCCCGCCGAGCAGCAGCTGGCGTTCTCGGCCGGACCGACCAATCTCTCCGCGCGCCACGTGTTGCAGCAGTTCGTCGAGTTCTTCGTCAGCCGAGGCACGTTGAGCGCGGCACCCGATCTCGATCAGCTGCTCGATCCCCGCTTTTTGCCGGCAGACCGATGACGGCGCTCGGCAGCCACTTGGGGATCCGCGGCCGGCTGATCATTCTCGCGCTCGGCATCTCGCTCGGCGCGCTGACCGTGCTCACCTTGATCCAGGCGCGCGTCACGCGCCAAGCGCTGGTGCAACGCGAAGCTCGTTTGCTCACTTCCGCCGCGCAGCTGACCGCCAACGCGATCGACGATTTCATCGGTGAGAATCTGGATAACGTGCGCAGCGACGCGCACGATCCAGCGCTGGCGCGCTTCCTCTGGCTCTCGGGCGCGGCGCGCAGCAAGAGCCCAGACAAGCTCGAGCTCGCCGCGCTACTCGAACGCGGTACGTTGCGGGATTCCATCTTCGTCGCATCCTACGGACTGCTCGATCTGACGGGCCACAACGTGGCCGACTCGAGCGCGCCCAACCTGGGCGGCGACGAATCCGAGAAGGACTATTTTCGCGCTGCCGTGCGGGACGGCTTGCCGCACGTCTCCGGGTTGGAGCCGCTTTCGCCTACCTCCAAGGGGCTCGTGCTCACGTTCAGCTCGGTCGTGCGTGACTCGGAGTTGC
>DASYCR010000525.1:0-4680 GCA_036500095.1 Polyangiaceae bacterium | reverse complement strand
ACGTCTTGATGTTGCAGACCGCCGGACTCGGCATCGCCTTCCGCGCCAAGCCCAAGCTGCAAGAAGTGGCGGACATGAGCCTCAACCACCACGAGCGGCTCGACACGCTCTTGTTCTTGATGGGCTTCAACGCGCGGGATCTGCGCGGGTTCTGAGCTCACGCCCGATCGAGCGCAAACAGCTGCATGTTGGCGAGCACGACGCGCTCGCTCGGCGCCGACTGCGCGATCAGGCTGCGGATCTGCTGAAAAAAAGCGTGGTGGAGCTCTTGCACCCGCTGCAGGTCCGCGGCCGACAGCGCAAACACGTTGTACGAGAACACGCCGGGCGCGCCCGCTTCGAGACGCTTCGCCGCCACCTGCATCCACCAAGCTTTGACGCGCCGTGCGGCAGCCGCGTCCCTGCGCGTGTCGACCATGCGCGTCTCTCGCAGGGTCCAGCGCCCGCGCTTCTTGGCGATCTGGCCGGTGAGCGCCAAGAGCTCGAGGCAGCGTCGCTCTTCAGCCAGCGAGATGCCGATGCGCTTGGCGATCCAGCCGGGCGTGCTGCGCGGCAGCGATCGATATTCGGTCAGCTCCAGGCAGCGCAGAACCGCCTGAGACCAGGGAGCCTCGTAGGCCGCGCGACGCGCCAACTCGAGCTCGCGCCACGGCTTGGCGAGCGAAGGCAAGAGCGCTGGGTCGACGAAGGCCGCGATGAAGTCGAGCGCGCGCAGCGAAGTCGCTTCGACCATGCGCAGGAAATCCGGAAGCCGCGGCTCGGCCTCGGCCTTGAGCCATCGGGATACCGCAAAGCGGCTGACTGACGCAGAACGCGATAGCTCCAGGATGGCCGTGCGCCCTTTTAGATCGCTGAGCAGCGTGGCAACTCCGTCACGGCTCACGATGGCGACGCTCTCGAGCCAAACGGGGGGCGTCCGGTAGAAGCGAGTGAGCGCGGCTTTGACGTCGATGCCCGCGCGTGAAGCCGCGCGTAGCGCGTGTGCCGCCGTGGGAAACCCGCGCCCCGCCTCCCAGCTGTGCACGACGTTGCTGCGGTAGCCGAGCCTGCGGCTGAAGGCTGCCTGGGAGCGCTTGCCCCGCATGGCTCGGATGAATTCAGCCGAAACCAAGTGCCAATCGAGCTGCATACATGGAGATTCGCACATTGATTCGCATTCTGGGAGATGAAATGTGCATATCGGCTCTAGCGCTACACGTCGCCGGCGCTCATAGTGCGCAGATGAGCTTCACCTGGGGATGCTGGTCGTGGCCGGTGACGGTCGCGCTGACACTTTCCGCGTGCTCCACCACGGGCGGCCAGACGGGTGAGGACGACTACGCTCCCTGTTCGACTACGACCACGACGCTCTCCGCCGACGCCGTGTCACCGCTCGGTTTTTCGGCGAGCGACGTGCTCGCGTACGCGGCGGGACAACACGACAGCACACTCAGCTGGCATGCGCTCGACAGTTCCTCTTCCCCATGTTCGGGTCAGACCTCGATTGCCCCGGTCGGCAGCTACAGCCCAGGCGCGGGCCAAAGCGCCGTCTCGCTCACTCTCGCCTACGCCGATGGCAATATTCTCTTCACTCACCAGTCGCTGCTCCCTCTGGCTTCTGGAGACCCCTACGCCAACTGCTATGACTCGCTGAACATCGACGTCGTGGCTACCCTGACGACCAGTGACGGCGCGCTCGACGAATCCTTCACCACCACGCTGCAAGCGAGCTCTGCGCGGGTCGCGGATTGGTCGGCCAGCCTCGACTTGTCCAAGCTCAACGGTTCCTTCCGGGCGCTGCCAGCTCCCCCGAGGATCGCGGAAAGGCTGGATCTGCAAGGCCGCGTCGCCAGCTGGGGCACCCTCGGTTACCTGGGCGGCAGTTTCGAGCTGCCGCTCGGTTACGGCAACGGCGTCCCAGCAGACCAACTGCTGTGCAGCGCAGACGTCAAATATGGTGACTGGGGTACAGACGCGACGTGCTTTGGCCTGCAAGTTCCGCTGAGCATGGCGATTGACGGGTTCTCCGCCGCTGACGCGCTCGCGTTGATCAACGATTCACCGCCCGTACCCATGCAGTGGGGAGGCACCGTGGGCAACAATGGGCAGGCCAACCTGAAGTTGAACGCGAGCGCCGGGCAGACCGTCTGCGCGAGCTTCCCAATCGAGCGGAGTGGACGCGCGGTGCTGACCTTGGCTGGTGAGCTCGCTGCCACGACGGATGATTCGCTCTTGCATACCGATCTGCCCATCCAAATCCAAGCGTTCCCCAATGCGAACGGCGCGCTTGCGAGCGTTGCGCTTGCGGTGAGCGCTCCCTACGACTCCGCAGTGCCGCTCGCGGACATGTATACGCACTTTGGCTTCGCGGCTCCTACCCTCGATCAATACGACTCGGCGTCGTGCTCCTTCGACAGCACGCTGACGCCGAACAAGACAGGCACCCAGATTCAAGGCAGGCTCGAGATCGATGGGCACCCCACGTCTTGCACTCAATCCGGGGCTACGGCTGCGGCTTGCCCAGGTGACGCTTTAGAACTGGGAAGCTGGCACGCGCCGTAGAGGATCGCGCGCGCTTCAGCGCTTGCGCGCGAGCAAGAGTCCGTCGCCGATCGTGACCATGCTGGAGCTCACGCGCGCATCGTTCGCGATTTTCTGATTGAGCGTGCGAATCGCGACCGTGTCTGCGTCTTGTACGGCGGGGTCCGCCACGCGACCGCTCCAGAGCGCGTTGTCGATGGCGATCAGGCCGCCGGTGCGCAAGAGCTGCAGGCAGCGCTCGTAGTAGCCGTCGTAGTTGGTCTTGTCGGCGTCGATGAACGCAAAGTCGTATTGGCCCTTTTCGCCCTTCGCGAGCAGCGCGTCCAGCGTGGCGAGCGCGGGACCGAGCCGGAGGTCGATCTTGGACGCGACGGCGGCCTCTTGCCAGAAGGGCCGGCCGATCGACGTCCATTCGTCGCTCACGTCACAGGCGACGAGCTTGCCGTCGGCGGGCAATGCGCGCGCGGTCACGAGCGCGCTGTAGCCCGTGAACACGCCGACCTCGATCGTGCGCTTGGCTCCGAGCAGCTCGACCAAGAGCGCCATGAAATGGCCCTGCTCCGGCGAGATCTGCATGCCGGCCATCGGCATGCTCGCCGTCGCCTCCCGCAGCTTGCGAAGCACGGGCGGCTCCTGCACGCAGACGTCGAGCAAATAGGCGTATAGAGGATCGGTAATCTGGATCGTACGAGCGGACATGCGGCGAGCATAGGCCAACGGCCGACGCGCGACTACGCGGCAAACTGCGACAGACGGAAGGGATCCAAACGCCCTGGCGAACCGAGCCCGACGTTCAACCCTTCGCCGCAAAAAAGCCGACCGCGACGATTGACCGGTACTCGTGCCGTTGTGGATCCTCTACTCCGTCGGAAAACCACACGGGTCGCCCGCCGCTTGAGAAGCGCGTGACGATCGGCGTAGGCTCTCGCGCATGTACCACGCCATGTTCGGTCAGATGAAGAAGGAACTCGGACAGCTCGACAAGTGGCTGGAGGCCGCGATGGCTTTCGCCAAGGAAAAATCCTTCGAGCCCAACAACTACTTGAGCTTTCGGCTTGCGCCCGACCAATTCGCGTTCGCGCGCCAAGTGCAGACCGCCTGCGACACGGCCAAGCTCGCCGCTTCACGCCTGAGCGGCAAAGACGCACCGAAGCACGCCGACAACGAGCAAACGCTGGACGAGCTCCGAACTCGCGTAGAGAGCGTGATCGGCTACCTCGACACGTTCTCGGCCAAAGACTTCGAGGGCGCCGCGACGCGCTCGGTGACGCAGCCGCGCTGGGAAGGCAAGACGATGACCGGCGCCGATTACTTCCTCGAGCACGCCGTGCCAAACTTCTTCTTTCACCTCACGCACGCGTACGCGATCCTGCGTCATAACGGCGTCAACATCGGCAAGCGCGACTACCTCGGCGCGCTCAGCCAGCGTGCTCCCTGACGCGAGCGCGCCGTCGCGTCAGGTGTTTTGCGGTGACGCGCTGGCTTGGCTCGCCGAGCACCCGGCCGAGCCGCACACCAGCGTAGTCACGTCCTTGCCGGACCTGTCCGAGCTGCCAGCGCTCACGCTCGACGGCTGGCAGGAGTGGTTCCAAGCCACGGTCTCTGCGATCGTGCGCTGGCTGCCGCCCGCGAGTGTCGCGATTTTCTTCCAGAGCGACATCGTGCTCGGACCGCGCTGGGTCGACAAAGGTCACCTGGTTCAGTGCGGCGCGGAGCGCGCGGGGGGCGTCCTGCTCTGGCACCGCATCGTCTGCCGGCGGCCACCCGACACGGCCTCACTCGGCCGCGCGAGCTACTCCCACTTGCTGTGCATTGCTCGAGAGCTGCCGGCGGCTCGGCCCACGCACACCGCCGCGCACGTGCTCTCCGACGCCGGCCCCACGTCGTGGAGCCGCGGCATGGGGCAAGCCGCGTGTCGCGCGGCGTGTCGCTATCTGCGCGACGAGACCGACACGCAGCGGATCGTCGATCCGTTCTGCGGCCAGGGCGGGCTCCTGGCGATCGCCAATGAGCTCGGCTTCGAGGCGATCGGCGTCGAGCTGTCAGCCAAGCGTTGCCGCGCGGCGAGGCGGGCGGGAGTGGACGAGATCTGAGGGTTGGCTGGTGAAAGAGCGGGGGGCGGAGGCGAAGGCAGAGCTAGAGGGGTGGTTTGGGCAGAGC
>DASYCR010000524.1:0-1678 GCA_036500095.1 Polyangiaceae bacterium | reverse complement strand
CACGGGCGCGAGCAGGGAAACGCCATCTACGCTCCGCTCAATCGAAGTGGCAGAAGTCGTCTCGCCTGATCCCGAGAGCCTCGAGCAGGAGGGCAACGAGCAGCCGGTGTATTACGAGCCCCAGCCGCTGATCGCCGTCTCCGACCACAAGACACTCGAGATCGATACCGTCAAGCTCGCGCGAGATATCGATCCGCGAAGGCTACCGACCCAGCTGAGCATGAGGCCGGTGAGCGCGGCTCCCCTCGATTCGGATTGGCCGCAGCCGGAGGTCGTGGTCGTTCGCAGTCAACCGCCATCGGCAGGGCGGCGCAGGTGGCGAGCCTTCGGTGCGTGGTTGTTGCTGCTCGGCGCGTTCGTGCTTCTGGCGTTGGTGCTGGTGCGAGCGGCCACTCGGTACTGGCACTCGTCGACGCAGGCCGTCAGCGTTGGCACGCCGATGGAAGCGAGGGCGGTGGTCGGCGCTGCTGCGCTCCCGAGCGCCACGTCGACCGTTGTTGCGCCCGCCGCGCTCGCAGCGTCAGCAACGGCGGCCGAAGCGTCCGCGGCGCCCACCGCCTCGGCATCGGTGGAGGAAGCGCGCGCTCCGGACGAGGCTCCCGCGAGCGTCACGCCGACGCCTAGCGCTGCGCGCAGTGTCGCCAAGTCGAACCCCCGCCACAGCACCCCCACGCCGAACGCAAGCAGCCGAGTGCTCGCCGCGCCGAGCGTCAGCAAACCCAAACGCGCGATCTATTGAGTGATGACGGCCACGAAATCAACTACCCGCCCTTGGTATTTCGCAGTGCGCCGAGCGAGCGCATTGGCTCGCGTCGCGTTCTCGGGCTCGAGCCTGCTCGTGGCCTGCGCGCTCAGCGTGCCTGCGCATGCGCAGAGCAACAGCGCCGACAGTGATCGCGCCAATTTGCTGTTCAAGAAGGGCAAGGTCGCCTTCAACGACGGTAAGTTCGACGATGCGCTGCGCATTTACAGCGAAGCCTGGCGGCTCAAACAGAGCCCCGATATCGCCGCCAATCTGGCCCAGACCGAGTCCGAGCTCGGCAAGCACCGTGACGCCGCCGAGCACTTTGCCTTTGCGCTCGCTCATCTTCTGCCAAGCTCTACGGACGAGCAGAAAAAAGCGCTGGCAGATGGTCTGGACGTCGAAAAGAAAGAAGTCGGTACGCTCCACGTCACGCTCGAGCCGGGCGACGCCTCGCTCAGCCTCGATGACTCGCCCGTGATCCTGCCGCCCAGCGGCGACATCTTCGTCGTCCCCGGCGAGCATCGCTGCTCAGTAACCCATGAGGGTTATGATGCGAGCCAACAGGCCGTGCGAGTGTCCAAAGGCGCTTCGCAGGTGCTTTGGATTCGGCTGAAGCCGTCCGGGGCAGCAGCCTTTGGCGACCCGCCCGGCGCGACTCCGAATGGCGCGGCCCCAGCGACGATCCCGCCGCTGGCCGACAACGAAGCCGCGAGCGGTCGCTCGCTCGTGCCCGCGTTCGTCGGAGGAGGCATTGCGGTTTTGGGGGCTGCGGCGGGAGTGGGGTTTCTACTGTCAGGCAATTCGCATCGCGATAAAGCCGCTGAGCAAGCGCAGAAGATTCCGGGCGACAACGGCTGTGGCGCGGGCACGCCCCAGGCTCACGATTGCGCGGCGCTGCACAGCGAAAATCAGAGCGCCGCGAGCGCGCGGCGT
>DASYCR010000523.1:0-8389 GCA_036500095.1 Polyangiaceae bacterium | reverse complement strand
GGCGTGTCCTCCTCGTCATCGGCGTCCACGTCTGCGGCGAGCGGCGGCGACTGCGCGCCGGCTGAATTCGCCGCGGCTGGCGCCTCACCCTCACCCGGCACACCGCCCTCCGCGCGATGCACGAAGCCACGCGCGGCGCGGCGCGCCTTCACGAACTCGGCGAACGCCGTCACCTTCTCGAGGTCGCGCGCGCCGAGCGTGTCCGCCAGATCACGCAGCTGTTTGCGCAGTGCTTCGGCTCCGCTCTTGCGGCGAGCCGTCAGCGTGTCCTGCGCGACCGCCTCGGGGCTCGGCTCGGCCGGCCAAACCGGACGCGGTACGGGCTTGAGGCCGTGCGCGCTGAGCCAGGCCTCCATGAACACGCGCAGGCGCTCGCTGCGGAACGCGAACCAACGCTCGCGCTCCGTGGCATACGACATCAGCACGTCCTTGAAGCGGCGAAATGCGCCCTTGCCGTCGATCGCCGCGCCGAGCTGATCACGGAGCTCGAGGTCGTCGACCATCGGAATGAAGCGCTCCATCCAGCGATACTGTTCGCGCGAGCTGACCGGCTCCACGCGCAGGTACGTGGTGTCGGACGCGATGCGCGAATGCATTTCCGGATCGGCGATGCCGTCGACTACGCGCAGCACTTCGCCCGTCGTCAGATGCAGGTAGCTGTGCACCTCGGGGGCGTTGTTCTCGAATGCGTCTTCGAGCGCCTCCCAGTCGACAGGCAAATCCCGCATCGTCTGAGCCCCGCCTCCGCCCTTTTCCGAGTCAGCCATATTTCCTCTTTCTCGAAGCAACCACACCATCTGTCGGGCTAGAAGTCATCTTGGGGCCGTGCTGCCCAGTCGGGAAGGCCCAATTTTCACGCGGAGCGAGCCCGACGCACGGCGTCAGACCAGCGAGCGAGCCGCGCTTGGCGCTCGTTTTCGCTCAGCTCTGATGCAAACACCCGATCCTGCCGAATCATTCGCGCTGCGTCTGAACCAGTCGAAAAGAGACCGGCCCCTAGGCCGGCCAACATGGCGGCTCCGCGCGCCGTCGACTCGAGCTCGGTGGGGCGCTCGACGGTCAGTTGTCCGAGCCCCGCCTGATTCTCGAGCAGCAAGTCGTTGGCGGCAGCGCCGCCGTCCACGCGGAGCCTCTGGATCGGCCGTCCGAGATCCTGGCTCATGGCGGACACTACGTCGTTCACCTGCAGCGCGATTGCCTCAATCGTCGCGCGTGCCAGGTGCGCGCGGGTCGTGCCGCGAGTGATGCCCGAGATCAGCCCGCGCGCGTCCGGATCCCAGTAGGGCGCGCCGAGACCGGACAGCGCCGGCACGAAGCTGACGCCTCCCGAGTCTGGAACCTCGCGCGCCAAGGCTTCAATCTCGCTCGCTGATTTGATCAGGCCGAGTCCATCGCGCAACCACTGCACCGCCGCGCCCGCGATGAACGTGCTGCCCTCGAGCGCGTAGACGACCTCGTCACCGATTTGCCAACCCAGGGTCGACAGCAAACCAAAGCGGCTCGCCACCGGCTTTTCCCCCGTATTCACCAACAAGAATGCGCCGGTACCATAGGTGCACTTCGCGTCGCCGGGTGCAAAGCAGGCTTGCCCGAACAAAGCGGCGTGTTGATCGCCGGCCACGCCGGAGATCGGAATGCCGTCCGGCAATCCGGGCACGCCGCGCGTGACGGCGATGCGCGCCGCGCTCGGCACGATCTGCGGTAACACCGCGCGCGGCACGCCCAGTAGCGCGCACATCTCGTCGTCCCAAGTGCGCGCCGCGAGATTCATCAGCAGCGTGCGCGATGCGTTGGTCACGTCGCACACGTGCGGCGCGTGACCCGCTCCGCCCGCGAGACGCCAGACCAGGAATGAGTCGACCGTGCCGAACGCGAGCTCGCCGGCTTCAGCGCGAACGCGAAGCGGGGGCGAGGTTTCGAGCATCCAGGCGATCTTGGTGCCGGAAAAATAGGGGTCGAGCACGAGCCCTGTCACGGCCCGCACGCGTTCTTCGCGACCTGCGCGCTTGAGCTCGGCGCAGCGCGCGGCCGTTCGCCGATCTTGCCAGACGATGGCACGCTGCACGGGCTGCCCGGTTTTGCGATCCCAAAGCAGCGTCGTTTCACGCTGATTGGTGATGCCGAGCGCGGCGATCTCGCTGGCTGCGATCCCTGCGCTGCGGAGCGCGCCTTGCACCGCGCCGAGCACGCTTTGCCAAATCTCCTCGGGCTCGTGCTCGACCCAGCCAGGTTCCGGAAAGTGTTGGGGGAATTCCTCGGTCTGTCGCCCGAGCGTGCGACCGTCGAGACCCATCACGAGCGCCGTGCTGCCCGTCGTACCCTGATCGATGGAGAGGATGTAGGCCACCGTCGGCAAAGCCTACCAGATGGCTCTCGGATTGCTCAGCTCTCGGCCCGGTGGCCCGAACGCGAGCGTGACCCCGAGCGTCACCCAGACGGCCACGCGGAAAAGATCGCGATTGTAGCGCAGACCCTGGAACGGTACCCTTTTTGCCCTCATGGCTCGCATTCTGCTCGCAACCCCCGAAGGTCAGCAGGTGGTCGAGCTCCGCGAGTTCAACTCGCTCGGGCGCCATCCCAGCAACACCATTCAGCTTCTCGACAAGATCGTGTCGAAGGAGCACTGCACGATCGAGCGTCGGCCGCACGGTTTCTTGCTCAAGGATTTGGGCAGCCTCAACGGCACGTACATCAACGGTGAGCGCGTCGTCGGCGAGCAGGACCTGAAGCACGGTGACGACATCGCGCTCGGCGCAACGCGCGCGCGCTACGACGACGGGTCGGGGCGACCCTTGCCCCCGCCGCAGCCGTACGGCGCGCCGGTGCAGGCACCGCATCAACCCTGGCAAGCCGCGCCGGGCGGCATGCCTCAATCTGCGATCGGCGCTCCGCCGTCCACCGTCGGCGCTCCGCCACCGTACGGACAGCAAGCTCCGCAGCATGCGCCGCCGGGTTTTGCGCCGGGCTTCGCGCCGATGCAGGGCTTCGGCGGAGTGCAGGGCATTCCCGGCTTCGGCGTGATGCCCGACGCGCAGCCGCAGCAACCCGCTACCCGCGTCGACGTCAACGACAAGGCGCGCCAGATCGGCACGCAGATCGCGGCGACGCACAAGGGCTTCTTGCCCTACGACCAGCTGACCACCAATACGCAGCAGCTCTCTCAGGACTACGAGCGCTTGCGCCTTTCACACGAGCTGTCGCGCGAGATCGCGCTCGAACGCGATCTGCCAACACTGCTCAACAAGATCTTGCTCACTATCTTCAAATTCGTGCGCGCCGACCGCGGCGTTATTTTCTTGATGAATCCGTCCAAGGAGCTCGTGGCCAGCGCGAGCCAACGTCGCGACGGCACGGACTCGCCGATCCCCGTCTCCTCCACGATCATGAATCACGTGATCAAGGAGCGAGCGACCGTGCTCACCCACGACGCCGCCATGGATTTCGCGGCCTCCAAGGGCAAGAGCATGATTTTGAACCGAATCAGCTCGGCGATCGTGGCGCCGCTCTTGCACAACGACGACATCTTGGGCGTGCTCTGGCTCGACAGCGAGACGCTCGCCCAGTTCCAGCCGAAGGACATGGAGATCGTGACGGCGATCGCCGCGCAAGCCGCGATGTTCATCGAGATCAACATCCTCGGTAAAAAGATCGAACAAGAGATCGTCAATCGCGAGCGCTTCAGCCGGCTGCTCTCGCCGAACGTCGCGCAGCGCGTGCTGTCGGGCGAACTGAAGGTGGAAAAGGGCGGGCAGCTCGTGGGCGAGTGCACGGTGTTCAACTCCGACATCCGCGGCTTCACTCCGCTCTCGGAAGGCTCGCACCCGGAAGCGCTGGTCGACCTCTTGAACGAATACTTCGAGCAGATGGTGGAGATCCTGTTCAAGTACGAGGGCACGCTCGATAAGTTCATGGGCGACGGCATCATGGCGCTGTGGGGCGCGCCCGTCGGCCACCCCGACGACGCGCCGCGCAGCGTGGCCTGCGCGCTCGAACAAATGGAGCAGCTCGGCAAGTTCAACCGCAAGCGCGTGGAAGACAATCAAATGCCGCTCGCGATCGGCATCGGCATTCACACCGGTCCTTTGGTCGCCGGCTACATCGGCAGCTCCAAGGCGCTCTCCTACACCGTGATCGGCGACACCGCGAACACGAGCGCGCGTCTGTGCGGCGTCGCCAACTCGGGCCAAGTGCTCGTCAGCGAAACCACGCTCGCGCGCTTGCAAGGCAAGTTCGTGTACGAGGAGCTGCCGCCCGCGCATCTGAAGGGCAAAGAGAAACCCTTTCGCGTGTTCGACATCAAAGGCTTGCAGCCGAGCGTGCAAGTCCCGGTGGCGATCGGGACCTAAGATATCTCGCGCAGGGCGCGCTGAGTCCTTGTCGCCGCCTGCGTTGCCTCGCTTGCCTGCGTTGGAGCTTAACGCGTTGCGGCGTGCGAGCAGCGCGCTCGCTCGAAATGCATCGGCTCCGCGTCGTGGTTGGTGGTAGAAGAGCGCGACCTGCGCATGGCCCACGTCCTCGCCTTCGAACGACCGGTCGTCGAGCTCGTGACGCGCGTGCGCGAGCTACGAGAGCTCGCCAGCGTCGACGATCGCTTCGGCTCCGAGCTCAAGCGCTTGGAAGAGAAAGCGGCGCGCCTGGCGCGCGAGGTGTTCGCGAAACTGTCACCCATGCAAAAGGTGCAGCTCTCGCGTCACCCCAATCGTCCGTACAGCCTCGACTACATCCAGCGCTTGTTTCAAGACTTCATCGAGTTGCACGGCGATCGCAGGTTCGCGGAAGATCCGTCGATTGTGGCCGGGCTCGGCAAGTTCCACGGCCGGAGCGTGGTCGTGGTCGGTCACCAGAAGGGCCGTACCACCAAAGAGAACGTCGTCCGCAACTTCGGCATGCCGAACCCGGAGGGCTATCGCAAGGCGATCCGCTTGTATGAGATGGCCGAGCGCTTCAACCTGCCGATCTTCACCTTCATCGATACCCCCGGGGCGTACCCCGGTATCGGCGCGGAGGAGCGCGGTCAGAGCGAGGCGATCGGCGCCGCGCTCGAGGTGATGTCGCGCAAGACCGTGCCGATCGTGACGTGCGTGATCGGTGAAGGCGGTTCGGGCGGCGCGCTCGCGCTCGGCGTGGCCAACCGCGTGCTCGTACTCGAATTCAGCTACTACTCGGTGATCTCGCCGGAAGGCTGCGCCGCTATTCTCTGGAAGAACGGCGAACGCGCGCCCGAAGCCGCCGCGCGGCTACGCATCACCGCGCCACACTTGCTCGAGCTCGGCGTGGTCGACAACGTCGTCGAGGAACCCGCGGGCGGCGCGCACCAGGATCACGACGAGGCCGCCAAGCGCCTCGATCGCGCCCTTTACACCGCGCTAGGCGAGCTCACGAGCCTGTCGCGTGAGGGTCTGCTCGAGGACCGCTATCGGCGCTTTCGAAAGCTCGGCGCTTTCGTGGCTTGAGTAACAGCGGCTGCGCAAAGACCCCTCGAAACCAGCCCCCCAAAAAAACTGCGTAGGGAGTGGCGGTCGAGCGTCGTCTAATGTCGGTTAGTGTGTGGTCAAATACCACACGTAAGTCTTGAAAGGGTGCCAACATGAGGCTTACCGTCATCGCGCTTTCGGTGTGTTTACTGGCCGCATGCGGGAAAAAAAACGCTGACGCGCCGGCCGATGCCGGCTCGCCCGAGAGCGCGGACTCCGCTCAAGCTCGCGCCGAGCACCGCCAACACCGCGAACACGACGGCGGATTCCACCGAGACGGCGGCCCTCATCACCCCGAGTCGGCGGACAAGCCCTGATGTAAGGTCATCCGATGTCGCTAAGGTGGAGCGCTCTCGGAATATTGCTACTCGTAGTCTGCCGTGAGGCGGTTGCGCAACCTGCTGCGGCGCCGCAACCTGCGACGCCGCAGGCAGCCGCGCCCTCTCTACCGGGCCCAGCTCCGGCTGCCGGGGCGGTGTCCTCGCTGACGCTCGATGCAGCCGTGCGCACGGCACTGACACGCAGCGAGCGAGCCGAGGAAGCCGAGCTCGACGTGGAGACCGCGGAGGCCGGCGTCAGCAAAGCGCGCGCCGCGTTCTTGCCGAGCGTTTCGCTCGGCGCAAACGAGACGCTGCGCCCATTTCCTCTCAAGCAGGGCAACAAGGTCCTCCTGCGCAGCAACGCCGCCGGCGGCACCTTGAGCCTCAATCAACCGCTGTTCGTGGCGACCGCGTTTCCGCTCTACGCGAGCGCCAAGCACAACTTGGACGCCGCGCGCTTCGGTCAAACCGATCAAAGACGACAACTGTCGTTCGACGCGGCACGCGGCTTTTTCTCGGTGGTGACGGCCGAGCGCGTCCTATCGGCAGCGCAAAGCCGGCTCGAGCTGGCGCACGCCACGCTCGACGACACACGCGCCCGCGCGCAGGCCGGCCTCGTGAGCAGCAACGACGTCACCCGTTCGGAGCTCGAGCTCGCAGGCGCCGACCAGAGCGTGGCGAGCGCCAACGCCTCGCTGGAGTCCACGCGCTACAACCTGGAGTATCTGCTGGCCACCCCCGTGGACGGCGAGCTCCGCGCTCCGGACAATTCGCTAGCGCCCACCGATCTCACGGTGACCGGCCTGGTCAATCTGGCGATCAGCACGCGCCCGGATCTGGCGTCGCTGCGCTCCGCTGCCGCAGCGGCGGCGGCGTCCGCGGACGAGCCAGGGCTGCGCTTCGTCCCGACGCTGAACGCCTCCGCGCAGGAGCGCGTGGCGGACGCGCCGATCGCCGGCAATCGTTACCTCGATACGACGGTCGTGATCAATTTCAACTGGCAAATCTGGGACGGTGGCGTGCGTAGCGCCGACGCGGACTCGCGCAACGCGGCGGCCATGACCGCCGCATTGCAACACCGCGCCCTACTCCGGCGCGTCCAGGCTGACGTGCACGTCGCGCTGTCGGAGCTCACGGGAGCGCGCGCCGCGTGGCAAGCGGCCCAGCGCGGCTTCGATGCCGCCGAGCGCAGCGAGCAAGAGACGAAGGTGCTCTACAAGCAAGGGCTCGCCAAGGCCATCGAGCTACTAAACGGTAACAGCTCACGCTTCGACGCTGAGGTGTCACTCGCCGCCGCCGAGCTCGCTCTGCGCCAGGCCGAGCTCGACATGCGCGCCGCCTTGGGCCTCTTTCCAGTGGACGGTGTGTCGTGAAAATCAGCAACATCTCAGCGATGGTCCTGCTTGCCGCCTCTGTCGCCGCCGCGCCTGGCTGCAAGAAGACCGACGCCAAGCCGGCGGCGGGAAGCTCGAAGCGCGGCGCGAAGACAGCGGCGTTTCCGGTCGAGGTGATCAAGGTCGAAGCCGCGCCGCACGAGGTAGTGGTCACCGCGCCGGGCATCGTCGATGCCTTCGAGCACATTCAAATCACCGCTCGTGTGTCGGGCGTGGTCGACAAGGTTTCTTTCGTGGAAGGCCAGGAGCTCAAGCAAAACCAGGTGCTGGCCCTGATCGACAGCCGTCGCTACGCGCTCAGCGTGAGCTCGGCCCAGGCCGCGCTCGAAAAGGCACAGGCCACGCAGGCCGACACCCAAGCGAGCCTCGACCGCCGCACCACCGCCAGCGCCGCCAACCCCGGACTGATTGCAGGCGAAGAAATCGAGACGTATCAGACCAAGCTCAGGACAGCGCAGGCCGACGCGGATCAAGCGCGCGAGGCGCTCAAGCTCGCGCAACTGAACCTGGAGGACTCGAACGTCAAAGCGCCGACCGCGGGGATCGTGCAAACGCGCAGCGTGCAGACCGGGCAGTACGTACAAGCGGGCAGCGTGATCGCGACGCTGCTCCGGCGCGATCCGCTGCTCCTCCACTTCAACGTCGCGACGTCGGAGGCGCCCCGACTCAAGGTCGATATGCCCGTCGATTTTACGCTGAAGGAGAGCCAACAGAAGTACACGGGCAAGATCTCGCTCGTCGCCGGCGCCGCGGACAACGATACCCGCCTCGTGCCCGTCACCGCGCAAATCGACCCTACGGACAAACAGTTTTGGCTGCGGCCTGGGTCCTTCGCGCAGGTGCGCGTCAGTATCCCATCCACCAAGGCCTTTCCGATGATTCCGCAAACCGCGGCGCGCCCGAGCGATCGCGGATTTCTGGCGTACGCGGTCGAGGGGGACACGGCCAAAGAGCACGTGCTCGAGCTCGGCCTGCACACGCCGGACGGCATGGTCGAGGTCAAGTCGGGCCTCGACGCCGGCGCCACACTCGTAACCAAGGGCATCGAAGCGCTGGCGGACGGCAGCAAGGTGCGAGTCGTAACGTCGATCCCCAACGCCCAGGGCGGCGACGACTCGGCGCCCGCCACGAGCGGCGGACCCGCGGGCTCCGCGGCGCCGCCAGGCTCGGGACATCATCGTCGGGACGGCGCTGCGCCGGC
>DASYCR010000522.1:0-1859 GCA_036500095.1 Polyangiaceae bacterium | reverse complement strand
CCTGGGCCAGGCCGATCAGCAACGCACCAGCGACACACAGCGGGCTCAGCGCGAGCGTGAGCACCGTGGCACCGAAGTGCCAGAAGAGCGGCGTGTCGATCAGCCGGGTGATCCAGCGCGGACGCGGGCGATCGCGCATTTGCGCGCTGAAGCGGTGTACCGTCGCGAAATACAAAACGAGCGCCAACGCAAGCGTTGGAGCAAGCGGCACCACGCGCGACAGCGCCAGCGCGAACAACGCTTCGGCGCAGCCGATCACGCCGGCCGGCAACCAGTACAGCCGCCGACGGCGCTTCAGCAAAGCAGGTGAGCCCGAGCGCGCGGGCGCTTGAACATCGGCGCTCGCTCGGCCCGGGCTCGGGCCGACTTCGCTCAGGCTTTCACCAAGTCCGCGAGCTTGGCTTTGGTGGTGAGGCCAACGTGCTGGGCCGAGCGCTCACCGTTTTTGAACACCATCACCGTGGGCACGCCGCGCACGCCGAGCTTGCCGGCCGTCACCGGGGAATCATCGATGTCGAGCTTGCCGACCTTCACCTGACCGTCGAGATCCGCGGCGAGTTGGTCGACGATGGGCGAGAGCTGTTTGCAGGGTCCACACCAGGTTGCCGTGAAATCCACCAGGACTGGAACAGTCGACTTCAGGACTTCTTGTTCGAAGTTGAGGTCGTTGAAAACATGAACCTTATCGGATGACATTGGGACCGCTCTCCTGCGCTGTGCGCTGTGGAATCGAGGAACGGGCATCAAGATAATGCTTGTTCCGGGGCCAGGGAACCCCCCTGCTGTTAGCACCGGGCGCGCGGGCGAGCTTGTCCGACGCCGACCTCATCCCTTACCACTTAGAAAAAACCGTTTTGAGACGCGCGAGTGAAGAAGTCGGCGCTGGTTCCGCCGAGAGCTTACCGGGGGAACCGTGGCAGCGGGCGTGGACGGTCGAAGCGGTGATCGAGACGCTCGAGCCGCTGGCGAGCGATGAGCGCCAAGCGCGCATCCAAGCTGTGCTCGATGAGCGCTTGGGCAGCGTGACCGTGCTGCTGGATGCACCGCACGATCCGCACAACGGCTCCGCGGTGATGCGCACCTGCGACGCGTTCGGCATTCCGGCGGTGCACGTGGTGCCGCGCGAGGAAGCCTTCTTGATCGCGCGCCGCATCACCAAGGGGACCGAGCGCTGGCTCGAGGTACACAATCACGCTTCACCCGAGGCAGCCGCGGAGTACTTGCAGAGCCAAGGCTTCGAGCTAGTAGCGACCCACCCGCAAGGCGAGCTCACTCCGCCGGACCTCGCGCGCATTCCGCGCCTCGCGCTCGTGCTCGGCAACGAGCATGAAGGCATTTGCGCGGCGCTCCAGCGCGCGGCGAGCCGCGCCGTGCGCATCCCGATGCGCGGCTTCGTGGAGAGCTTGAACGTGAGCGTCGCGACAGCGGTGCTGCTCGCCGCGGCGACCCAGGGCCGTCCGGGTGATCTACCGCACAGCGAGAAGCGTCGGTTGTACGCCCGCGCGCTGTTCCGTTCGGTGCCGCGCGCAGGCGAGATCCTCGCCGCCCGCGCGCCGCAAGGACTTGCGAAATCCGAGGGATAGGTTCCAATTTCGGGCGGCAGGGGCTACCGTCGGCCGGAATTCGCATGACACGCCACCACCTCGAGCTCACGGTCCTCGGCCCGGCCACGCGCGTGACCGGTCGCATCAACGGGGAGGGCGCGCTGCGCATCGAAGGCGCGGTAAAGGGTGACGTGAACGTACGCGGGGAGACCGAAATCGCGGAGGGCGGCAGCTTGGAGGGCAACCTGCAGGGCACCGCGCTCGACATCGGCGGCAGCTTGCTGGGCGACGCACAAGCAGAAGGTGCCATCGCGG
>DASYCR010000521.1:0-5945 GCA_036500095.1 Polyangiaceae bacterium | reverse complement strand
GAGCGAGTCATGCTCGATCGATTCACACGCATGTCTCTGAAGTTTGTATTTTTTCCGGTTTGAGGCGTCGCGCGACCACCGCAACTTGTTGGAGAGCAGGCGCCGGCCTCGCCGGGTTTTGTGCATGCTCGGCCTTGCTTCTGCTCCGTGATCTGCTGTTCCAAGACGAGCGCGTCGCTTTGCGGGGCGGCTGCCCCTGCTCCCCGGGAAACGCGGGCGCAAGACTCTTGATCGATCGACTTGGCCTTTCGCGGACCCTAACCGCGAAGGCGCGAAGGCCGCGCTTCGTGGTACCCGAAGGGGTAGAGGGGGAGGCGATTTGGGGTTCGCGTTGCGCATCCCAACCGACGTAGTAACGGCGCGGTGCGCCCGCCACGTGCATCCAAACGGCGTAGCCGTGTCGACGTGTGTCGCGCTGCGGGTAACCCAACAAATTCAGGGCTTCGCGCCTTCGCGGTGATCTCCTTCAGGGAGACGTCAAAGCTTGCGATGGGTCAGACAAGGCACGGCGCGGCGCACGCGTTCGAGGTACGCGCGGTCGAGCTCGGCGAGGATGAAGCCCGGGTGATCGGACGCTTCGGCCACGATCGTGCCCCAGGGGTCGACGATCAGGGAGTGGCCGTAGGTCCTGCGCTCGCCGGGGTGCTTGCCCCATTGTGCGGCGGCCACGAGCCAGCATTGAGATTCGATGGCGCGCGCTCGTAGCAGCGGATGCCAATGATCTTTGCCCGTGTGGAGTGTGAACGCGGCGGGCACGAGCAAGGCGTGCGCGCCGCGCTCGACGAGCGCGCGGTAGAGCTCCGGGAAGCGCAGGTCGTAGCAAATCGACAGCCCGAAGCGAAAGCCGCTCACGTCGAAGGTCACGACCTCCGAGCCGGCCGAGGTCGCGGCGGATTCGCGGAGCGAGCTCCCGTCGGCTAGATCGACGTCGAACAGATGCAGCTTGCGATAGCTCGTGACGAGCTCGCCGCTCGGTGCAAACACGACCGCGGTGTTGAACGGCCGCGCCGAGTCCGACGACCTTTCCGGAAAGCCGCCGCCGACCACGAACAGTCGATGCGCGCGCGCCCAGCCGGCGAGCGCGCTTTGAATCGGAGCCGCGTGATCGCCCAGACGTTCCGCGTGCTCGCGCTTGTCCGCCTCGGGGCCGAAGAACGCGAAATTCTCGGGCAGGAGCACGAGCTCCGCGCCCGCGGCGGCGGCACGCGCCACGAGCACCGCCGCGCGCTCGAGGTTCTCCGACACGTCCGCTTGGCTTTCGAGCTGGATTGCCGCGACGCGTACGGTTTGGTTAGCCATGCGCTATTCTAGCGTGCAGATGGCCGACTACACCACCGGCGCGATGCAGGAATTCGGGCCTGCCAGCAAGGGGCGCGCCTCCGCGGCCGGCTTGGTGCTCTTGTACGCCGAGAGCTGGCAGCGCTTGCCGGCCGCGTTTCCGTTGCGCGCCGAGCGTCTCGTGATTGGCCGCGAGGCACCGGCGGACATCGTGCTCGAGGTGCCCGCCGTGTCCCGCCGGCACGCGGAGCTCGGTTGGGCGAACGGCGCGTGGCACGTGCGAGACCTCGGCAGCCGCAACGGCGTCCTCGTCAACGGCCGGCGCGTGCAGGGCGCCGAGCTCGAGCCCTGTGACGAGCTGCGCATCGGGGACGCGATTTTCAAATTTGTCGAGCGCGACGCGGACGCGTACCTGGGCTACCGACTCGACGGCTCGACGCAACAGCCCGCCACTCGGCTCGCGCAGCATACGACGCGGCTGATCGGTGGGCTCGAGATCGATCGCATCGTGGCGGAGCTCGAGCGCGTGGCGCCGACCCAGCTCAGCGTCGTGCTGCGCGGCGCGAGCGGCACCGGCAAAGAGGTCGTGGCGAGCGAGCTGCACCGCTGGAGCGCGCGCTCGGGCCGGTTCTGCGCCGTCAATTGCGCGGCGATCCCCGCCAACCTGATCGAGAGCGAGCTGTTCGGCTTCAAGCGCGGTGCGTTCTCCGGCGCCGATCGTGACAAGCCGGGCCTGATCCGCACCGCGCACGAAGGCACGCTGTTCCTCGACGAGATCGGCGATATGCCCCCCGACGCGCAAGCCAAGCTCCTGCGCGTGCTGCAGGCCAAGGAAGTGCTGCCGCTCGGCGCCACCGCGCCCGAACCCGTGGACGTACGCGTGGTGTGCGCGACGCACCGCGACCTCGCCAAACTGCAAAGGGACGGCAAATTCCGCGAGGACCTGTTCGCGCGCCTGAACGAATACGAGGTCTACCTGCCTCAGCTGCACGAGCGCAAAGAAGACGTGTTCATGCTCGCGCGCACGTTCTTGGCGCGCGCGGGTAAGCCAAGCTACGTGCTCTCCTTCCCGTTCATGACGGGACTCCTGCACTACGATTTTCCGTACAACGTGCGCGAGCTCGAGGCGTGCATCAAGCGCTCGGTCGCGCTCTCGCAGGCACCCGTGCTCGGCTCCGACGTCCTGCCCGAAGCCGTCAAGGACGCCATGACCGACTACGGCAAGGGCGCCGGCGCGACGCCGTCGAGTGCGCCGCGCGCGCTCGACCCGTCCTTCTCCGCCGCGCCCAGCGAGAGCGAGCTCCGAGCATTGCTCACATCCCATCAAGGCAACGTCGCCGCGGTCGGGCGGGAGCTCGGCAAGGCGCGCATGCAGATCCATCGCTGGATGAAGCGCTACGGCATCGCGGTCGACGAGTTCCGCGGACCGCCGGAAAGCTGACTCGGGGCCGGGCTGCCCCCAGGCCCTACCGGCGCGGGGCGTTCGGGCGTGCTCGCGCCCGCCCGGGGCCCCCAAGCGTCGGCTTCGCCGCCGCGGAGGCCCGATCGCCTTCCGGCATTGACTCGGGACATGAAGAGCGGGTACCGAAACGCGGGCCGGCGCTCGGAATGCGCGGCTCGGAGCCAGGTTGGCCAGTAAGAAGACGCGCACACGAGGTAAAGGTTCTGGTGGTGACCCGCCGCGCAAGCGCGGCTCCGGAGGCGGCGACGAGCAAATGCCGCTGTTCGCCGAGCAGGGCGTCGCGCTGCACGAGATCGCGCAGACCCGCTACCTGAACTACGCGCTCTCGGTGATCACGAGCCGCGCCATCCCGGACGTGCGCGACGGCTTGAAGCCCGTGCAGCGGCGCATCCTGTACACGATGTGGCAACAGGGGGTCACCTTCGACGCCAAGCACCGCAAGTGCGCGAAGATCGTGGGCGACGTGATGGGCAACTATCACCCGCACGGTGACGCCGCGATCTACGACGCGCTCGTGCGCATGGCGCAGTGGTTCAGCTTGCGCGCGCCGCTGGTCGACGGCTCGGGCAACTTCGGCTCACTCGACGGCGATCCGGCGGCCGCATACCGCTACACCGAGTGTCGCCTCGGTCGGCTCGCCGATCCGATTCTGGCGGAGATCGACCAAGATACCGTGCACTTTCGGCCGAACTACGACGGCACCAAGAGCGAGCCCGTCGTGCTGCCCTCCGCGATCCCGAACCTATTGATCAACGGGGCTTCCGGGATCGCGGTCGGTATGGCGACCAACATTCCGCCGCACAATCCGGAAGAGGTGATCAGCGCCGCGATCCGCGTGCTCGACGCGCTGGTGGACGAGCGCCAGCTTACTTCGCGCGAGCTCTGTCGCACCGTCAAGGGCCCGGACTTTCCGACCGGCGGACAGATCATCTCGAGCGTGGAGGAGCTGAAGCAGGTCTACGAAACCGGGCAGGGCACGGTCAAAGTGCGCGGCACTTGGCGCGCCGGCAGTGCGGGCAAAGCCTCGAAAACCGTGCAGATCGTGAGCATTCCCTACGCGGTGAACAAGGCCACGCTGGTCGAGCGCATCGCGGAAGTGGTCGTGTCGCGCAAAATGCCGATGCTGCTCGACGTGCGTGACGTGTCGACCGACGACGTGTGCATCGAGCTCGAGCTCAAGAAGGAAGCCGACGAGCAGATGGTGCTCGCTTACCTGTACAAGCACACGCCGCTGCAAACGAACTTCGCGGTCAACCTCACTTGCCTCGTGCCGACGGAGAACCCCGAAGTCGGCCGGCCCGAGCGACTCGATCTGCAGTCGATTCTCTGGCACTTCCTGCATTTTCGCCTGGACGTCGTCACGCGCCGGCTCGGGCACGAGCTCAGCGCGCTCGAAAAGCGCGTGCACGTGCTGGACGGCTTCGAGAAAATTTTCGACGCGCTCGACGCGATCTTGAAGCTGATCCGCGCCTCTGAAGGCAAGGCCGACGCCGCCGCGAAATTGATGGCCAAGTACAAGCTCGATGCCGAGCAGGCCGACGCCATCCTCGAGCTCAAGCTCTATCGCTTGGCGCGCCTGGAGATCTTGGTGATCCAGAAGGAGCTCAAGGACAAGCGCAAGCGCAGCAAAGAGATCCGGGAATTGCTCGGAGCCGCGGCCAACAAGGGGCGCTGGGCGATCGTGCGTCAGGAGCTCACGACGTCGCTCGAGACGTTCGGCAAGGACGGCAAGCGGCGCACCCTGATCGAAGCCGTCGCGGATGAAGCCGAATTCTCGGAAGAGGATCTGATCGTCGCCGAGGACAACTACGTGCTCTTGACGGCGGACGGCTGGGTCAAGCGCCAAAAGGAGATCAAGGACACCGCCACCACGCGCCTGCGCGAAGGCGACGCCGTGCTGGCGTGCCTGATCGGCTCGACCCGCGAAAGCCTGGTCTTTTTCTCGAATTTCGGCACCGCCTACAGCGGCCGCATGATCGACGTCCCAGCCACCACCGGCTACGGCGAGCCGATCCAGAAGCTCTTCAAGCTCAAGGACGGCGAGCGCATCATCGCGGCCTTTTCACTCGACCCGCGCGTCACGGGAGACATCTCCGAGCGCGAGGGCAAGCGGCCCAAGCGGTACGCTGTCGCCGCCACCAGCGACGGCTACGCGCTCTGCTTCGGCATCTCGTCGTTCGTCGAGCCGAGCACGCGCGCCGGCCGTCGCTTCGCGCGCCCCGCGGAAGGTGTCACGGTGGTGGGCGTGTCCCTGGTGACCGGCAAAGAGACGTTGATCGCCGCGACGCGTGAGGGCCGCGCGCTCCTGTGCGACGTCGACGAGGTGAGCTACCTGTCGGGCGCGGGCAAGGGCGTCCTGCTCGTCAAACTCGACGGCGCCGACGCGTTGATCGGTATGCGCGCCGCCAAAGACGAACGCGAGACGCTCGTGCTCGAGACCTCGCTCGGCGGCGA
Source organism: Polyangiaceae bacterium (assembly GCA_036500095.1). GTDB lineage: Bacteria > Myxococcota_A > Polyangia > Polyangiales > Polyangiaceae > PMG-095. Next base: position 751 of record DASYCR010000521.1, on the reverse strand, counting down.
GCAGCGCATCAACACCGCCAAGTACGAGAAGACGAGCCGCGGCGGCAAGGGCCGCGAAATCATCAAACGTGGCAAATTCGCCAAGGTCGTGCTGGAGCCGCCGGCCGCGCCCGAACCTCTCAGTAACTGACGGAGCAAAGCGTGCCGACGTCGTATACCGCCAAAGACATCACGGTCCTCGAAGGCCTCGATCCCGTCCGCAAGCGGCCGGGTATGTACATCGGCGGGGTCGGCGCCGCCGGACTGCATCACCTGGTCTGGGAGATCGTCGACAACGCCGTCGACGAGGCCATGAACGGACACGCCACGGAGATCGCCGTCACGCTGCACAAGGACGGCAAGACCGTCACCGTCAGCGACAACGGCCGCGGCATCCCCGTCGATCTGCACCCCAAGCACAAGAAGCCCGCGCTCGAGATCATCTACACCACGCTGCACGCGGGCGGCAAATTCAGCGACTCGAACTACAAGACCTCGGGCGGCTTGCACGGCGTCGGCGCCTCCGTGGTCAATGCCCTCTCGAGCAAGCTCGTGGCCACGGTCAAGCGCGACGGCGCCGAGTGGCAGATGGAGTTCAAGCAGGGCGTGCCTGCCTCCAAGCTGAAGAAGCTCGGCGCGGCGCGCGGCTCCGGCACGACCGTCTTGTTTCAGCCGGACCCCACGATCTTCCCGAAAACGGATTTCAACGCGGAAACCATCCGCGAGCGCCTGGAAATCGCGAGCTACCTGCACCGCGGCGTGAAGGTGAGCT
>DASYCR010000520.1:0-1703 GCA_036500095.1 Polyangiaceae bacterium | reverse complement strand
AGCGCATCGGCTTCGCTAGCTGGCTGCATCAGTGCCCGCCTTGCGCAACCAGTGGTCGAGGGTCTCGAGCAGCTTGTCGCTGTCGATGGGCTTGCTCAAATAGTCGCTCGCGCCGGCCTCGATGCAGCGCTCGCGCTCGCCCTTCATGGCCTTGGCCGTGAGCGCGATCACCGGCAGCGCCGCGAAGCGCGCGTCCTTTCGCAGCCGCCGCATGGCCTCGTAACCGTCCATTTCCGGCATCATCACGTCCATCAGCACGGCGCGCGTGGCCGGGTGCTGCTCGAGCGCGCTCAAGGCTTCGCGCCCCGTTTCCGCGACTATTACGTTGGCGCCCTTGCCGCGCAAGAGCGCCGAGAGCGCGTACACCGTGCGCATGTCGTCTTCCGCGAGCACGAGCGTCACACCGTCGAGCGCGACCTCCGGGCCAGCGTTCACGGGTAGCGAGGGCTGCGGCTTCGGTAAACTCTCGCGCACGTAGCGAACGAATAGCCGCACTTCCTCGAGCAGGCGCTGCGCCGAACTGCCGTCCTTGAGCACCACCGCCTCGGAGTAAGCCTCGAGTTGGCGCGTCTCGAGCTTGGTCAGCGCGCGCCCCGTGTGAATCACGACTCGCGGCGAGCCGAGCTCCGTGCGTTTGCGGAGCTCCTCGAGCAGGCTCAGGCCATCCATGTCCGGCAGGCCCAAATCCAAAATGATGCAACCAAAACTGCTGGCACTGAGGGCGTCGAGCGCGGCCTCGGCGCTCGCCACGCGCTCGACCTCGAAGCTCTCGTGGCGGAGGAGCGACAAGACCGAATCGGCTTGCCGCGCGTCGTCCTCGACGACCAGAATGCGTTGTGAGCCGCGTTTGGCCGGCGCCAGCGCGCGCACGACGCCGGCCAGCTCCGCGTGACTCGCCGGCTTCACCAGATAGCCGACCGCGCCGAGCGCGAGCCCGCGCTGCGGCGCGTCCACACCCGACACGAAATGCACCGGTATCGAGCGCGTCACCGGATCTTGCTTCAAGAGCTCCATCACCGTCCAGCCGTCGAGATCGGGCAACTTGACGTCGAGCACGATACCGAGCGGCTTGTGTTTGCGCGCGAGCTCGAGCCCCTCCTTGCCGGAACTGGCGACGACGGCCTTCATGCGCCGCGCGCGAATGATGTCGACCAGCTGTTCGGCGAGCACTGCGTCGTCCTCGATCAGGAGCAGCGGCGTCTCGTTGGGATCGAGCGCCGCGCGGTCATCGGGGATCGGGCGCGCCGGCGCGCGTGGTGCCGCGGGCGCGGCTTCCAGCAGCGGCACTGCTTGCTCCGGCAACGTACAGGTGAACGTGCTGCCCTTGCCGGGTTCGCTCGTCAGCACCAGCTCGCCGCCGAGCAGGTTGACCGACTCGCGCGCGATAGCCAGGCCGAGCCCGGTGCCCGCGAAGCGCCGATCCGTGTGGCTCTCGACCTGCTCGAAGGGAGCAAACACGCGCTCTTGAGCCTCGGGCGCGATGCCGACGCCGGTGTCGATCACGCTGAAGGCGATTGTGCTTTCTACCGAAAGCCCCGGTTTCAAGCGCGCGCCGGCGCTCGGGCGCGCGATACGCAGCGTGACGCTGCCCCGCTCCGTGAACTTGATGGCGTTGCTCAACAAGTTGATCAGCACGCGCTCGATGCGTTGCCGATCCGTGACGAGCGCGCTCGGTAGCCCCGGTTCGAGCTCGGTGACCAGCG
>DASYCR010000519.1:0-3314 GCA_036500095.1 Polyangiaceae bacterium | reverse complement strand
CGGGAGGGTCGGACATCCGTCGAGTGTTTGAGGTTTCAAAACTTCTTGAAACTTTAGGCTCCAGGTCCGGGGGGGTCAAGCCGTGTCGCTTCCGGTTTCAGGGCCCCTTCGGCTACGCTCCGTTCCTTAGGCGATTCAGCGGGCTGACCAGAGCTCGCGCGAAAGATGGTCGTGGCCGAGGAAGCCGAAGAACAATCCGGCACGCGCTCCGCAGAGTCGCTCAAAGTCGCGATCGTCGGCTCGGGCCCGGCCGGATTTTATAGCGCGGACTTTTTGCTGCGCGATCCGCGAAACGTGGCGGTCGACGTGGTCGAGCGCCTGCCCACGCCATTCGGGCTCGTACGCTTCGGGGTCGCACCCGATCATCAAGGCATCAAGCGGGTGTCGGCGGCGTTCGAACGCATCGCTAAAAATCCGCGCTTTCGTTTTTTTGGCAACGTCGAAATCGGTCGCGATCTCACGCTCGAGACGCTGCTCGCTGGCTATCACGCGGTGATCTTCGCGGTCGGCTCGGCGACGGACAAACGCATGGGCATCGCGGGCGAGGATTTGCCGGGCAGCGACGCGGCTACCTCGTTCGTCGGCTGGTACAACGGGCATCCGGATTTTCAAGACCGCACCTTCGATCTGACGAGCGAACGCGTGGTCGTGATCGGCATGGGTAACGTGGCGATGGACGTTGCGCGCGTCCTGGTGCGACGACCGGAAGAGCTCGCTGACACGGACATCACCGAGGCCGCGCTGGCAGCCCTGCGCGAAAGCCGCGTGCGCGAGGTGGTGCTGCTCGGCCGGCGCGGTCCGGCGCAAGGCGCGTTCGACCAAGCCGAGCTCGCCGACATCGCCGCCTTGCCCGGGGTGGACGTGATCATCGAGGGCGAGTTGCCGGCCCTCGATCTTGCCGGCTTTCCGACGAACGTGCGCAAGAACGTGGAGTATCTGCGTGAGCTCGCGGCGCGCCCGCCGCGTGGGGCGTCGCGTCGCGTGCGCATGCGTTTTTTGGCCTCGCCGGCCGAGGTGCTGGGCGGCGATCGGGTGCGGGCTCTGCGTATCGAACAGAACCAGCTCGTCGAGGCCGAGGACGGCAGCGTCGTCGCGCGTGGGACCGGCGTATTCGAAACGCTCGAGTGTGGGCTGGTGTTGCGCTCGATCGGCTACCGCGGCGTCGCGCTACCCGGCGCGCCATTCGACACCAAGCGCGGACTGATCCCGAACGACGGCGCGCGCGTGCTCGGCACCGACGGCAAACCGGTTCACGGCCTCTATGCGGTAGGCTGGATCAAGCGCGGCCCGAGCGGCTTGATTGGGACCAACAAGAGCTGCGCCAAGGACACCGTGACCGCTCTGCTCTCGGACACGGACTCGCTGCTGGCGCGCCCGCGCGCTTCCGCTCAGGATTTGGCCGAATTGCTGGCAAATGCCGGGACTCGCGCCGTAACCTTTGCGGATTGGCAACGGCTGGACGCCATCGAGGTTGCGCGTGGCAAGGCGGCTGGCAAAGTTCGAGAGAAGCTGGTCAACGTTCGCGCTATGCTGGACGCGCTCGACAAGAGCTGACGTCCCGTCTCGGGCTTTTCGATGCTCGCATCCCCAAAACGAAATGCTGTTCGCTGGTTAGCGTTCGCGTTGGCGCTGGCCTTCGGCGTACTGTGCCTGCCACGTGCCCGAGCGGACGAACCGCACGAGCCCGCGGTCAAGGACGAGTACGCCGCTGATCTGCAGGGCTTCGTGCCCGGCGCGAGTCGGCTCGAGGGGCGGCTGATGGCCCCCTGTTGCTGGACGCAAACCATCGACATTCACGACTCGGAGGTGGCGATCAGCATGCGCCACGAACTTCGCCGCCGCCTGCGCAACGGCGAATCGCCCGACGCCATCGAAGCCTCCTTCGTGCAGCGCTATGGTCCGAAGATCCTGGCGGTGCCGCCGGGCAGCCCGCTCAAGACCGTCGCGGTTGGGCTCTCGCTCTTGATGGGCGCGGCTGGTGTGGCCGCCGCGATGATGCTCGGTCGCTGGCGCAAGCATCGAGAAGCGCTGCCGGCGACGGCGAGCCCCGTCACCAAACGCGACCAGTGGGATGATCGTCTCGACGCCGAGCTCAAGAGCCTGGACGACGCTTAGCTGCAGCCTTGGCGGGTTTGCCCCCGCGCTTGCTTGGTTTTTGGGGCGTCGCAGCCTTCTTCGCCGTGCTGCTCCGACCGACCGTAGGTGCGACTGCTTCGCCGGCTGATTCGTTGGCGGCCTCGCCCTCGGTGCTCTCCGCCGGTTCCGCGCCATTTCGGAAGAGAGCTTCCGCGGCCAGGGCAGCACGCTTGGCGCGCTCGGTTTCGCCGCGCATCTCCATCAGGAAGCGACTCGGAATCTGCGCGCGAGCCTTGCCCCACTTCGTGCGCTCCTTGCAGAACGTGAGCGTGAGCGAGTCCTGCGCGCGCGTCACACCGACGTAGCACAGCCGCCGCTCTTCCTCGATGCTGCGACCATCGACGATCGAGCGCTGGTGCGGCAAGAGTCCTTCTTCCATGCCGACCATGTACACGTGCGGGAACTCGAGGCCCTTGGCGCTGTGCAAGGTCATCAACGTCAGCGCGTGGCGTTCGCGCTTGTCGTCGTCGTCCTTTTGGTCTTCACGGCCGGCCAGCGCGGTTTCCTCCAAAAATCCGAGCAAGGATGGGTTTTCCGCGCGTTGCTCGTAGAGCGCGATCGAGTCCATGAACTCCTGAATCGACGCCAGGCGCGCCTCGATGTCGCTGCTCGTCTTGTAAACCCGGTCGAGCTCGGCGCGATAGTTGACCTCGCCGAGCAGGTCGCGCGTCAAATCTGCGAGCGTGCCTTGGCCGAGGCGTGCGCGATAGCGTGTGATCAGGCCGCAGAACCCGTCGACACGCGAGCGGCTGAGCTCGCTCACGTCCGGATCGTGGACGGCTTTTGGTAAGGCAGTCCACAGCGGCACGCCCTCCGTGACCGCCACTTTCAGTAGCGTCTCGACCGTCGACGCGCCGATACCACGCGGCGGCGTGTTGAGCACGCGTAACAGCGATACCTCGTCGGCGGGGTTCGCCAAGACGCGCAGGTAACCGAGCAGATCGCGCACCTCCTTGCGATCGTAAAACGAGAGCCCCCCCACCAGAACGTAGGGGATGCCGGCGCGGCGCAGCTCGAGCTCGAACAGGCGCGGCTGCTCGTTGGTGCGAAAAAGAATGGCGATCTCGCTCGGGCGCACGCGCGCGGAGTCGTCGCCTTCCAACATTTTGCGAATCTCGAGGATCACGGATTCGGCCTCGAGCGTCTCGTTCTCCATGCGCAGCATGCGCGGAGGTAAG
>DASYCR010000518.1:0-3687 GCA_036500095.1 Polyangiaceae bacterium | reverse complement strand
ACGACGCTCTCGAGCGCGCCTTGCCGGAGCGCGCCCAAGACGAGGCGCGAGACGAAGTCTCGCTCGTCCCCGCTGAGCTTCAAGTAGAGATCGCGCAGGATGCGCGCCCGCTCGCGCGCGGCGCCTTTGCCCGCGCAGTTTGCCAGCTCGCTGAAGGTGGCGTCGAGCTCGAGCGCCGTCACGCGCGCTTGCGCGGGAACCGCCAGCGCCGACAGTTCCTTGAACGCGCCGTAGCCGAGCCCGAGCTTGCCTTGCCGCGGCTCTCCGCACAAAAAGCCGACGATCGGCGGAACTTCCTCGGGGCTGAGCGTGGATAGCGCGCTCGCGATGCGCGCGATCTTTTTCGTGCGCGAGCGGGTGGCGCTGACGTCACGCGAGACACTTGCGAGATCGGCGACGGAGAACATGATCGCTTGCCGGAGCGCGCGGGCTCACGTCGGATCAGGGCCGGGCCTGCTGGCCGTCTCTTGAGCGGCCTTCGGCTCGAGCTCGGCGTTCAGTTCTGCGCCGTAGAGCATGATCAAGGCCGAGATGTACAGCCACAACTCGAGCGCGATCACGCCCTGCAGCGCGCCGTAGGTAGACGCGTAGTCCGCGAAGCGACCCACGTAATAGGAGTACACGCCGCAGACCAAGAGCCAGAGCGCGGTGAAGAGCAGCGCGCCCGGCACGACCGCGCGCCACGAGCCGATGCGCTTGCGCGGCGCGTAGCGATAGAGCACGCACAACGTGAGAAACGACAGCAAAAATAAGATCGGCCAGCGCATGAGCGAAGCAAACTCACCGAGCGCGAACAGCGCGAGCAGCTTGGGCAAGGCGGTGATCACGGGCACCAGCACGGCCATGCCCACGACCCCACCGAGCGTGAAGAGCAGCGCAACGCCGCGGCGCTGGAAGAAATTTTCGTGCCGAGGCAGCCCGTACGCCACGTTGACCGCGCGCACGACGGCGCTCGTGGCGCTGGAGGCGCTCCAGAGCACCGCCAGCGAACCGAACACGAGCCCGATGCTGAGGCTGCCGTGCGGCCGTTGCACGAACGCCGTCAGGCCCGCGAAGATCACGTCGCGCGCCTGCGCGGGCAACGTGCGCGAAAACGATTGCAGCACGCTCTCGACGTCGCTCGGATTGGCGACCAAGCCGTACGTCGAAACCACCGCGAGCAGCGCGGGAAACACGCCGAGCAGCCCATAGAACGCGAGCCCAGCGGCCACGATGTCCACGTCGTCTTCATCGGCGGCGGTGATCACGCGGCGCGTGAGCGATACCCCGCGCGTGAAGAAGCCGCGCTCGTGGCTGCCGCGCGGCGGCGAACGGGTGGCGTCTGCTTCACGCTGGGCCATCGCGCCAAGAGCGTACCATGGGCGCGATCCGGAGCGGACTGACGCAAAGTGCGGCGGATCGCAGATTCACAGTGCGCCGGATTTTTTCGAGGGCGAGAGCCGTCAATCCTCGGCGCGAAGAGCGCGTCCCTTCCAGATCGCAAAAATGGCCGGGTACACAGTGAGCTCGAGCAAGAACGACGTCACGAGTCCGCCGATCATCGGTGCGGCGATGCGTTTCATCACGTCCGCGCCGGTGCCGGTACTGGAGAGCACGGGCAAGAGCCCGATGAACATCGTGGCGACGGTCATCAACTTGGGTCGCAGCCGCTGCGCGGCTCCTTCGACGATGGTTTCGCAGAGGGCGCTCCAGCTGCGGAGCGGCGCGTCGCGACTCCTGCGCGCGTGGGCGAGCTTGAGGTAGAGCAGCATCACCACGCCGGTCTCGGCGTCGAGCCCGGCCAGGGCGATCAGGCCGACCCAGACCGCGACGCTCATGCTGTAGCCGAGCAAGTAAATGAGCCAAATGGCTCCCACCAAAGAAAAGGGCACCGCGAGCAGCACGATGGCAGTTTCGACGAGCGACTGCGTATTGAGATAGAGCAAAAGAAACACGATGCCGAGCGTGAGCGGGATCACCCATTTCAAGCGCTCTTTCGCGCGCTCGAAGTATTTGAACTGTCCGACCCAGCCGAGCCGCGTGCCGGACGGCAATACCGCCGCGCGCGCGACGGCGGCCTGCGCATCGGCAACATAGTCCGCGATCGGTCGCTCGGTGTCGACGAACACGAAGCCGACCAGTTTGCCGCCCTCGCTGCGGATCATCGGCGGTCCGAGCGTGCTCTGGATCTCGGTCACCTGCGAGAGCGGAACCTGTGAGCCGTCCGGCGTCGCGATCAGCACGCGCCCGAGGAGCTCCGGATCGTCGCGAAACTCGCGGGCGTAGCGCACCGAGATCGGGTAGCGCTCGCGACCTTCGACGGTTTCGGAGATATTTTCGCCGCCGATGGCGCTCGCCACCACGCGATTCACGTCCGCGACGGTGAGCCCGTGGCGCGCCGCCTCCGCGCGTTTGACCTTGAAATCCAGGTAAAATCCACCGGTGGAGCGCTCGGCGAACGCGCTGCGCGTGCCGGGCACTTGCGCGACGGCGCGCTCGACTTGGATCGCGGCTTTTTCGATCTGCTCGAGGTTGTCGCCGAACACTTCGATCCCGAGCGGACTGCGTACGCCCGTCGCCAGCATTTCCGTGCGTGTCTGGATAGGCATCCACCACACGTTGGGCATGCCCGGGAAGCGTAGCTTCTGGTCCATCTGCCGGAGCAAGTCGTCCCAGCTGAGGCCAGGGCGCCACTCGGCGCGCGGCTTGAGCACGACCGTAATTTCGGCCATGCCGAGCGGCGCGGGATCGGTCGCGGTTTCGGCGCGGCCTTCCTTGCCGAACACGCTGACGACTTCCGGGAACTTCTTGAGCTCGCGGTCCATCGTCTGCAAGAGGCGCGCGGCTTCGCTTTCAGACATGCCCGGCGGCGCGGTCGGCATGTACAAGAGCACCCCTTCGTTGAGCGGCGGCATGAACTCGCTCTTCAGCCGAAAGAACGCCGGCACCGTCAGCACGACCGCCATGAGCGCGAGCAGGATCACCTTGTAGCGCTGTGCGACCACGAAGCGCACGACCGGCGCGTACGCCGCGCTCAGCCAGCGATTGAGCGGATTTTGGGCTTCATCGTGGACCCTGCCGCGAATGAGCAACACCGCCAGCGCGGGCGTGAGCGTGACGGCCAAGATCGCGGCAAAGCCGATGGAGTAGGTCTTGGTGAAGGCGAGCGGCTTGAACAGGCGGCCCTCGGTGGCCTCGAGCGTGAACACGGGCAGAAAGGAGATCGTGATCACGAGCAGCGAGAAGAAGATTGACGGCCCGACCTCTTGCATGGCCGAGATAATCGCGTCCGTGCGCGGCACGGGCCGCTTTTGCTCTTCCCACTCGGCGAGCTTCTTGTGAATGTTCTCGATGATGATGATCGAAGCGTCGACCATCGCGCCGATGGCGACGGCGATGCCGCCGAGTGACATGATGTTCGCGGTCAAATGCTGCTCGAGCATCGGAATGAACGCGAGCAAGACACCGATCGGGAGCGTCAGAATTGGAATCAGCGCGCTCCGCGCGTGCAGCAGGAACACGAAGATCACGAGGCTGACGACCAACATCTCTTCCAAGAGCGTGTGCCGCAGCGTGCGCACCGCGTCTTCGATCAGCTCGGAGCGATCGTAGGTGGTGACCACGCGCACGCCGTCTGGTAGGCCTTTTTCGATTTCGCGCAGCCGCTCTTTGACGCCGGCGATCACGTTCAGCGCGTTTTCTCCGTAG
>DASYCR010000517.1:0-1536 GCA_036500095.1 Polyangiaceae bacterium | reverse complement strand
CGCGTCGCGTGCGGTTCGCTCGTGCTCGCGAATCTGGCGCTGCTCGCGCCGGAGCTGCGTGGCAAGGCTCCGGTGGCGTTGGTCGATCTCGGCAACAAGCGCACCGAGGTCACGGTGATCAGCGACGGTGAGCCGCTCTTCGTGCGCACGCTCTCCCGCGGCGTCGCGGGTTTGCCCGAAAGCGCGGCGGGCTTGATCGCCGATTTGCGCCAAACACTGCTGGCGTTCAGCTCGAAGGACGAGCTTGCGGTCGATTCGGTGATTTTGGTCGGCGGCGGCGCCAGCGCGAGCGGCGCCGATCAATACCTGAGCCACGAGCTCGGCGTACCGGTGCGGCCGCTGCCCGCGTTTCAAATCGAGCCACCGACTGCGGAGGTCGTGCTGGCGCTGCCGCGCTTTGCCAAGGCGCTGGCGCTCGCGGCGAGCCTCTCGGGCAAGCCGGCGGACTTGAATCTGCGCAGCGGTGACCTCGCGTACCAGCGCGGCTTCGGCTTCTTGAAGGAGCGCGCGCCGTTGCTCGCGGGGCTCACGGCCGCGACGCTGGTGAGTTTCTTGTTCGCCAGTTGGGCGGGGATGCGCGCGCTTTCACGCGAGCACGAAGAGCTCGAGCAAGTGCTGGCCACGCAGAGCCAGCTGATCCTCGGGCAAGAGCTGACCGAGCCGGACGCCGTCAACGAAGCGATCGAGAAGGCCAAGGCCAAAGACGAGCCGGATCCGATGCCGCACGCGGATGCGTTCGACGCGATGCTCTACATTTCGAACTCGATTCCGCAAACCGTGATCTCCGACATCGAGGAGTTCGAGGTGCAGCGCGGGCACGTCAAGGTGAACGGTGTCGTCGGCAGCACCGCCGAGGCGCAAAACGTCGCCAGCAAAGTGGCCGAGAGCCGCTGCGTGACGGACGCGAAGATCGGAAAAGTGAGCCAAGAGATCAACGGCGCGCGCCAGAAGTACTCGCTCGAGTTCGAGCTGAAGTGCCCGGAGGACGCCGGCGCCGTCAAAAAGAAGCCGAAAACCGACAGCACCGCCGAGGACAAGCCGTGAACATCGCCGATCGTCTGGCGCGGCTCGATCCGCGCGAGCAACGCATTCTGAACTTCGTGGGCATCGGGCTCGCGGTGATCGTGCTCTTCCTCGTACCGATCGCGCTCACGGCCGTGGAGCACGGGAAGCGCAACGAAAATCAGGCGCTCAAGGACGCAGCGGACATGCTGGCCGACAACCGCGAGCAACTCGAGCGCGCGAAGGCCGAACGGGCCACGACGCTACAGCGCTACGCCAAGCCCGCGCCACCGCTCGCCACGCTGCTCGCCGGGTTCGCGACGCAGGCCGGCGTGGAAATTCCGGAGAGCCAAGATCGCCAGGCCGTGCCGCACGGCAAGAAGTACAGCGAGCGCTCGACCAAGATCGCGCTCCACAAAGTCGGGATGTTCAAGCTGCTCAAGTTCCTCGAGCTGATCGAGCAGACGGACAGCCCGATCAATATTTCGTCGCTCGACATCCACAAGCGCGGTCCCGATCCCGACTCGTACGACG
>DASYCR010000516.1:0-1697 GCA_036500095.1 Polyangiaceae bacterium | reverse complement strand
AGCGACGATGTTCGCGGCCAGCCACTCCGCCCAGCCCGCGCGCCAGACCAAGGTCGTGGCGAGTAGCGCGCCGCGGGAGAGCGCGGCCGATAGCTCCGCCTGACTCCCAGATTGGCGTACGCCGTCCTGTGTCAGCCAGTGCCATTGTGTATCTTTGGCGGACGCGACCAAGGCTCCTCGAGTCGGCTCGATTATGCCCGCAATCGACGTTTGGTACAGCGGAAAGGCCGATCACGCGCTTGCCGCTTTCCGCATTGAGCCCGTTACTTTGGGCTCCAGGCTCACTCCGCGCGCGCGACGGCCACGCAGCCGAGTACCAGGCAGCCCGCGGCTTTGAGCGCGGCGATACAGGCGCGGAGGGTCGAACCGGTCGTGACCACGTCGTCCACGAGAATCACGCGCGCGCTCGGCGCGCGACGCACGACGAACGCGCCGGCCACGTTGCGTTGTCGAGCGGCGCGATCTTGCTTGGCTTGCTGGGCCGTGTCTCGCAGTCGAGCCAGGGCGCGCGGGGCGACGCGCCCGGCCGTTCGCCGTGCGAGCTCGCGGGCGAGCAGCGCCGCCTGATTGTAGCCGCGCTCGGCGAGCCGCTGTGCGTGCAGCGGCACCGGGACCCAAACGTCGCCCGGTTCGACGCCGAGCAGCTCCGAGCCAGGCAGCATGAGCTGGGCGAGGCCGCTCGCGAGCTCGGGGTAGTTCTTGTACTTGAAGCGCACGATGGCAGACGCCAGCGGCTCGCCGTAGCGCGCCCCCGCGTACACCGGCACGTCATCGACGTGGAGCTCGATGTCACGCAGTGTTTCGATGCGGCCGCACTCGGGGCAGATCGCGGTGTCGCCGGTCCACGGTGCTTCGCAGGCCGCGCACGAGCTTGGCGCGAGGAACTCGGCAAGCGAGCGACAGCTCGCGCACAGCAGTTGCCAAGGACGCATGCACTCGCATCGGTCGCCCGCGCGCCCGGTTGCGACTATTCGCCGAGCAGCGCGGTCATCGAGGCTTCGTCCGCCGGCGTGAACGAGTATTGCTCGAACTCACTCGAGGCCGCCCAGCGAAAGTCCTGGACGTTGACGGGGCTCGGCGCGCCGTCGATCAACGCCCCTTCGTACAAATACAGCTCCACCGCGTAGCGCTCGTAGGCGTGCTTCACGAAGCTAATCAGCTTGCCGGGCTCGATCCCGACGTTCAAACGGAAGCGAACCTCGCGCTTGAGCGCCTCTTGATCGTTCTCGCCGGGCTCCACCTTGCCGCCGGGAAACTCCCACAACAGGGGCAGCACGGCGCTCGGGCGGCGCTGCGTGATCAAATAGCGGCCGTCTTTCTCGATGACGGCCGCCACCACGCGGATCGTGCGCTCTGTCACGCGCTGTCGCCGATGATCAAAGGTCGATGCGGAACAACTGCTGACCCATCAGCAAGATGTCGGTTCCGCCGATCTGACGCTCGGAGCTGATGCGCACGAACGTGCCGTTCGAGCTACCGACGTCGGTGAGGTAGATGCGGCCGTCCGAAGCCTTCGCAATCTTGCAATGCAGGCCGGACACGTAGCCGTCCTCCGAGAACAGGATGTCGCCGCGTTCGCGACCGCAGTGAACGCCGCGCTCAGGGATTGGAAACGCGTTGCCGCTGGTGTCGCGTCCGATCACGAGCGAGAGCCGCCCGATGTAGCCCTTGGCGGGGCTACCGAAGCGCTCGACGCC
>DASYCR010000515.1:0-1766 GCA_036500095.1 Polyangiaceae bacterium | reverse complement strand
GGGAGCGGCGCCTTCACGCAGCGTGTCGACCAGCACGTGGTACGGCAAGATCAAATGCGCGCGGTCGCTCACCGTGAGGCGCTGTTCGAGGTTCGAGTGGCCGCGGCGATGTAGCTCGTCGATCTCGCCGAGCAGCACTTCGGTGTCGATGACCATGCCTTGGCCGAGGATGCAGTGCGTGCCATGCCGCAAGATGCCGCTCGGTAGCAGACGCACGACGATCTTCTCGTCGCCCACGACGAGCGTGTGACCGGCGTTGGGACCCCCGGCGTAGCGCACCACTACGTCGGCAAATTCCATGTAAATATCGACGATTTTGCCTTTGCCCTCGTCGCCCCACTGAGCACCAACAATGACCACAGAAGACATATTCACTCGCACGGGTTAGTACGCAGCACGCGCCACGTTGGCTTACGCCGACCCCAGCTGGGGTTGGCTCAATTGGCTCGCCAGAGCTTCCGGCTCCAGGAGAACGGATTTTTTTTGTTGGTCGGAGACGCGCAAAAGGCTCGCAGGCGAGCTCGCCGCACCGACCTCGAGCACGTGGCTGTAACGCCAAGCTCGCGCGTATGCCAGCGCTGCACTGCCGGCAGAGACGTTCGCCGCAGCGCAGGGCACGCCCAAAGAGCGCAGCCGAGCGAGCAACGCTTCGCTCGCGCCGATGGTCAATAGCCGAGCCGGCGTGGCTTCTTCACGGCCGATGCTCTCCAAAGCCCAGGCCAAATGATCGAGGCTGAGCGCGAAGCCAGCAGCGGCGCGCGCGGCGCCGAAACGCGCCAAAAGGCCGTCGTAGCGCCCGCCCGCACCGATCGGGCTGCCCGGACCTTCGGCGTGGATCTGAAACATGAGCCCCGTGTAATAGGCAAAATGCCGCGTCTCGGACAGATCGACCAAGAGCTGTGGAGCGAGATCGGCCTTCTCGACTGCGTCCCAAATCTGACGCAGCTCGCGCAGCGCGGGCTCGGCTGCGGTCCCTGCCAGCACGCGTTCGGCGCGCGGCCAGATTTCCGAGCCCCCGTGCAGCTCACACAGCTCGGAGATTGCGCGGAGCTCGCGCCCCGTGAAGCCCGCCGCCGCGGCGCGCCGCGAGACCTCGGATTGGTCCTTGATTGCGAGCGCGTCGACCAGCTCGCTGCTGCGCTCCGAGGGTAGCGTTTCCAACAGCGCTGCGGCGATACGCGCGTGTCCGAGATCGAACACGAACGAGGACAGGCCCGCAGCGCGCACTCCGGCCGAAGCCAGGCGTAAAATCTCCAGATCCCCCGCGGGGCCTTCGAGGCCGAGCAGCTCGACTCCGGCCTGAAAGATCTGACGATGGCGCCGCGCGCGTTCGCGCGGCCGACGCATGACCGAGCCGTGATAGCAAAGCCGCGCCGGGCCCGGCAGCTCGCTCAGCCGCGTCGCTAAAATGCGCGCGATCTGCGGGGTCATGTCGGGGCGAAGCGCGACCACTTCCCCGCTTTCCGGCTCGACGAAGCGCAAGACTTCATCCGAACCGAGCGCGCCGAGGCCGCGCTCGAGCACCTCTGCGTACTCGAACACCGGCAAAGTGACGACCTCGTAGCCGTGCAGCTCGAAGCAATGCGTGACCCGGCGAGCGAGCTCCCCTTGCCGCCGTGCAATGGGGGGCAGCAGATCGCGCATGCCGGCGGGCAGCGGATGCTCCAAGGCGCCATTGATACCGCGAGCAAGGGCCGGCATGAGGGGCTGATTTCCAGCCGCGGGCGGTGATTGAGTGGGGCGCGCCAAAGCCGGCGGAGTTTATC
>DASYCR010000514.1:0-2864 GCA_036500095.1 Polyangiaceae bacterium | reverse complement strand
CCGCGCTGCTCCTGCTGCCCGTACTCGGCCTGCATGCATTCCGCAGGCAACAGCGCAACGTTGGCTTGCCATTGATGCTCGCGGGCCTGCTCTGGGTCTCGCGCGACCGCGAGATCGTGGCCATGATCGCCAGCGTCGGTTTGGCACGATTGCTCGGCAAGCGGCTGAGCGCTATCGAAAGTGATCGCTGGTCGAACGCCCGAATCTTGGTCGTGCTCTCGTGCGTATTTGCGCTTTGCTTCGTGCAGCGCGCGGGGATCAGCGGCGGGCTGGATTTGAATAGTCTCGATTGGGCCGCCGGCTCGTTCGGCGATCGCAACGTACCGGGCTGGTGGGTCGCCTCGGCCGTGATTTGGAAGTACGTGCTCGGTGCGGGGCTCGTATGCCTCGCCCTGCTCGGCGAGCTGCCCGAGCGGATCGCGCAGCTGCTAATGACCGGCCTACTCGTGCTGTTCCTGTGCCGCACGGCGGTGTTGTTCACCATCATTTTGGCGTCGCAGGGCAGCTTTTGGACGTCCATGCGCGTGTTCGGCGATCTGCCGTTCTCTTTGATCGGCGCCGTCGCCGCCGGCGCGCTCTGGCCGCTGCTCTCCGCGCGAGCGAGCGAGCTGAATTTGCCGCCCGCCACGGCGACACCCAGCGTCAGCGCCTGACGCCGGGGCTCGCTTCGGCTGAACCCAAATACTTGCCGATTTCTTCGCGTTTGCTCTGCACGTGGTCGAGCAAGGCGAGCGCGTGCGCAGTCCGCTGAGGAGCCGCCGGATCTTGATGAGCTAGGCGCACCTTGTCCCAACGCAGCTTGAGTAGATTTTGCAGCTCGCGCAGATCGTAGACCGCGCGCTGATGCACGTTGCGGAATGAATCCGACGGCCAGGCTGCGTCGATCGCGACGCACAATGCCGCCAGCGCAGCGAGCCCCATGCTGACGCGCAGCCAACCCAGACTCACCAGCGCCGCCGACGCTGCCGCGCCCAAAAATGCGATGCCGCGCAACACCCAAAACCGAACCTTGTTCCGGCGGTCGCGCTGGAGGTTCGCGAGCGCCCAGCGCTCGAGATCCGCAATCTGTTCGTCAATCGCCGACTCCGGCGCAAACGAGCCGGCCCGAAATGCTTCAGCCGAGGGCGGCAACTCGGACGGACGCGCTTCTGCTGCGTCGAGGCGCGTGGCCACGGAATCGGCGGTCGTGAAACCGCTCAGTGAGCGACGGCCCTCGATCATGGCCTGCTCCGTCCGCGGCGGGGGTGGCGTGGGCGGCGGCAGCGGGCGAACGGATTCCGAGGAGGCCATTTGCTTTGGTCTATGACGATCGCCCGGCGGCTGCAAACGTCGTGACGCCGCCAGCTTAACGCAAGCACGATTTCTTTCGATCTCATTGCAGAAAACCGCTGTGCGTTCAGCCGCCGACGCTGCCGCGGGTCACCAACAGTGGTGGACGTGCGGCTTGACGCGCGCTTCGTAAAGCTCGCGAACTCGGCGCATCGTGTCGCTCGAGAGCGGCGGCAACTCGGCGGCACTGACGTTTTCCGCGACCTGCTCGGCGCGCTTGGCACCCGGGATCGAGCAGGTGACCGCGTCGTGCATCTCGATCCAGCGCAGCGCAAACTGCGCCAGGCTGGTGCCTGCCGGCACGAGCGGCCGAAGCTCCTCTACGACGGCGAGCCCGCGCTCGAATGCGAAACCCGAAAAGGTCTCGCCGCGATCGAACGCCTCGCCGTGACGATTGAACGCGCGATGGTCATCCGAGGCAAAGGCTTGGTTCGACTTCATCTTCCCCGCCAGCAGCCCCGATGAGAGCGGTAGCCGCGCCAGGATCCCGACTTTCTTCTTCTGTGCCTCGATGAAGAAGAGCTCACTCGGACGCTGGCGAAAAATATTGAAGATGATCTGCACGGATTGCACGTCCGGATACTCAATCGCTTTCAGCGCCTCTTCCACGCGTTCCACGCTGACGCCGTAGTTCTTGAGCTTGCCCGCGCGCTTCAAGTCGTCGAGCACCCCGAATACTTCCGGCATGTAATAGACGTCCGTCGGCGGGCAATGCAGCTGCAGCAAATCGAGCGCGTCCGTCTCGAGATTTTTCAAGCTGCGCTCGACGAACGCACTCAGGTTTTCACTGTTGTAGCCGGCTGCCGTGTGCGGATTCAGGCGGCGGCCCGCCTTAGTGGCGACGTGAAAGATCGCGCCGCGTTCCCGCTTGAGTCGCGCCAGCAGCTGCTCGCTGCGACCATCTCCGTACACGTCGGCCGTGTCGAAAAAGTTGACGCCGAGATCGAGCGCGCGGTGCAGCGCGCTGAGCGACTGAGTGTCGTCGACCGGGCCCCAAGTGCCGCCGATTGCCCACGCCCCGAAGCTGATAGTGGAAACCTGCATGCCGGTACGACCCAAGGCTCGATATTGCATGCGCGCACGATAGCCCAGGCGCCTCCGCTTGGAAGCTCGGATATGCTTGCGGCATGATCGGCGCCGGCGCGCGATGTGCGAGGGTCTCCTGACGACCGGCTGCGCTGGGGCGCGTCGCGCTCGCGTGCTCGTCGCCGCGCTCGCTTGCGCGCTGGCGACGACTTGCGGCGCCCGCACGGAGCTCGACGGCCTGCGAGTCAGCCGCGCGCTCGACGCCGGCATGGACGTATTCCATGCGCCGGACGATGCGCCTGCGCCGGACGATGCGGCGGACGCGCGGCTGGCAGAAGACGCCATGAAGCCGAGCGACGTTCCGCGCGAGTCGGGTTGTTCGGACACCGAGCGCGAAGGATTCACGGACCTCGCGGCCTACCCCAACATCGCCGGCTGCAGCGGAGCCTGGTCGATTCCGGGCATCCATACAGAGAACCCCGGCGTCGCTTGTGGCGTCCCAACCTACG
>DASYCR010000513.1:0-1962 GCA_036500095.1 Polyangiaceae bacterium | reverse complement strand
GCCTTCGTAGTCGATGCGCGTGTGGGCACCGCGGCTCTCTTGGCGCATCAGCGCGGCGCGCGCGACGGCCTCGGCCGTGATCATCATCGAGCCGACCGAGATGGCCTCATGCCAGCCGGGGTTGTACTGGCTCGTGCCGTTCGCTTTGACATTCTTGGCGCGCTCTTTCAGCGCCTCGAGGCGCGCGACGCCGCTCTTGAGCTCTTCTTCTTCACGCACGATGCCGACGCACTCTTCCATGATGTCTTGCAAGGCTTCGTGCACCAAATACGGATTTTCTCCCGATTCACGGTTCAGGATGTCGGTCGCGGAGCGCACGGCCAGCTTGATCTGCTCGTCGTCCGCCTTCGGCGTGGTGCTGAGCGAGCGCACGTACTCCGTGGCACCCACGCCCGCGAGCTTCCCGAACACGACCAAGTCGCTCAGCGAGTTGCCACCCAGGCGATTGGCGCCGTGCATGCCCGCGCCGCACTCACCGCAGGCGAACAGACCCGGCACGCGCGTCTGCTGCGTGTCCGCGTCCACGCGGATGCCGCCCATGAAGTAGTGGAGCGTCGGTCCGACCTCCATCGCTTCTTTCGTGATGTCGACCTCGGCGAGCTCTTTGAACTGGTGATACATGCCCGGCAAGCGACGCTTGATGAAATCCGCCGGCCGGCGCGAGGCGATGTCGAGGAACACGCCGCCGTGCGGCGAACCGCGACCTGCCTTGACCTCGGCGCGGATCGAGCGCGCGACCACGTCGCGCGTGAGCAGCTCCGGTGGCCGGCGCGCGTTCTTGTCGCCGTCCAGCCAACGCGTCGCCTCCTCCACCGTGTCTGCAGTTTCGGGGGCGAACTTCTCCGGCACGTAGCCGAACATGAAGCGTTCGCCCGTGTTGTTCGTCAGAATGCCGCCGTCGCCGCGCACGCCCTCGGTCACCAAGATACCGCGCACGCTGAGCGGCCAGACCATGCCCGTCGGGTGAAACTGCGTAAACTCGGTGTCCATCAACTCCGCGCCCGCTTCGTACGCGAGCGCGCTGCCGTCCCCCGTGTACTCCCAGGAGTTGCTCGTCACGCGCCAGGCTTTGCCGCAGCCGCCCGTCGCGAGGATCACCGCGCGCGCCCGCACCAACAAAAACCGGCCTGTTTCGCGAAAATACGCGAGCACGCCGGCGATGCGCTCGCCGTCCTTGAGCAGCCGAATCGCCGTGCACTCGGTATAGAACGTGATGCCCTGATGCACGCCGTGATCTTGTAGCGTGCGGATGAGCTCGAGCCCGGTGCGATCGCCCACGTGCGCGAGGCGCGGATAGCGGTGGCCGCCGAAGTTGCGCTGGCTAATCAGCCCCTCTTTGGTGCGATCGAAGACCGCGCCCCACTCCTCGAGCTCGCGCACGCGTGCGGGGGCTTGCTTGGCGTGGAGCTCCGCCATCCGCCACACGTTCAGCATTTTGCCGCCGCGCATGGTGTCGCGAAAGTGCACCTTCCAATTGTCGCGCTTGTCGACGTTGCCGAGCGACGCCGCCATGCCGCCCTCGGCCATCACCGTGTGCGCCTTGCCGAGCAAGCTCTTCGACAGCACGGCCGTGCTCATGCCCTGCGCGCTCGTCTCGATCGCCGCGCGCAGTCCGGCGCCGCCGGCGCCTAGGATGACTACGTCGTGGTCTATGGTTTGTAGTTCTGAGATGTCTAGAGGCATGGGGATTTTAGGTTTTTTTCGTGCGTTCCGTTGCTTATGCGGTCTCGCGATCCCCGCTACCTGTGGGAAAGCAGGCGCCTGGGTTCGCCAGCTCTCGTGGGGCTCTCGCTATTGGTTTCGATCGTGATCTGTTCTTCCAAGACTCCGCTCTCGATCCGGTTCAGAAAATGGGTTGGGAGTTCCCGTGTGGCTCCGCATCGAAGTCGCGCGTCTTTCTCAATCTGGAGGAAAGCAAGCGCCTGGGGTCGCCAGCTCTCATGGGGCTCTCGCTACTAGTTT
>DASYCR010000512.1:0-1874 GCA_036500095.1 Polyangiaceae bacterium | reverse complement strand
TACACGTCCCGCTGCGCGTCCTCGCTCCAGAACAGATCCAGGTGGCCGTAGTGCGCAAACACGTGCTTGCGATGGCGGGCTCGCTCGCGCGGCGCGGCGCACTCGTTGCGCAGCCACTCGTACATCAGGTCCATCGAGTCGCGGTGCCAGAGCCGATCGTCGGCGCCCGCGACCGAGGTCACGCGCTTGTTCTTGAAATATTTGGGCCGCAGATCGCCGCGGATCGCGGTCTGGTTGCCGGGCGGCACGTCGAGGCGCGAGCGATCGACGACGTCGGGCTCGTTGTTGCGAGCGGCGTAGCCGCGCCGCACGTTTTGACCCGCGTGCAAGTAAGTGCCGACCACCACGGGACCGAAGAAGCCCGTGAGCAAGCGCTCTTCGAAGGCTCGCGTGAGTCGGCCGCGCGCGTAGGGTTCGCCGTACATGAAGGTCAGATGCTGAAAGAGCACGTCGATCGGCTCGTTACCCGGCGGCAGCCAGGAGCGCGGCCAGCGCTCGTAGGCGGAGCTCATCTCGGCGGGCCACTCTTCGGGGTGCGCGGGGTCGATCACGCGGCAGTTCGGCGCGCTGCCGAGCATGCGCTCGATGATGTAGTCCTCGGCTTTGATCCAGCCGTTCCACGGCACCTCGTAGAAGAGGCCCATGGTGACGAGCACGACGTTGCCGACGCCTAGCTTCTCCAAGTACCCACGCGAAACGGCCATGCTGAGCGAGCCGCCGCCGAGACAAAACCCGAGCACGCCGATCTCGCCCGTGACTCCGGCGGCTCGCATTTGGCTGAGCGCGGACGGGATGTCCTGCGACGCCGCGCGATCCAGCGTGTAGAGCTCGCGCTCCTTCTGGATGCTGTCGCCGAGCGGGCCACGGCGCTGGAGCGGCGCGACTACGGCCTCGCTGCAGCGCCAATCGAGCGTCCACACATCGCGTTCACGTTCGAGCAAGTACTTGACGAGGCCGCCGTTCGGTTCGCTGTACATCTTGCTGTTGGTGTTGCCGCCATGAATCAAGAGTACGGGCAGCCCGGCGCAGCCCGCGGCGGAGTGCCGGCGCAAGAAGATCTCGAGACCGTCGACTGGGAGCTTGTATTCGAGGACCATACTCAGTGCTTCCGGTGGCGGGGCGCTTCGTGCTGCACGTTGTTGGCGAGTGGGCGATACAGCGTGTCGAGCGCGCTACCGACTTGCGGCAGATACACGCGCTGCAAGCTACCCATGAAGAACGCCATGAATTTGCCGAGCGCCCAGGTGGTGCGCGCGGGGTCCTTGGTGCCGGTGATCTCGAAGGACGGCAATTGGTCGTACAGAAAGCCCGTCAGGTCGACGTGCACGACGCCCGCGGCGCGGACCTCGAGTGAATCGCGCTCGCCGAAGGGCACCCTCGCGCCGCCTTCGGCGAGCCGCGGCACGCCGATCTTGGTGAACAGATTCGACGTTTGGCGCCAAGCGTCCGCGCCTGCCTGGCGCTGAATGCGCTTGTAGCCCTCCAGGCGCCAGGCATCTTGATCGAACGACAAGTAGTAGCGCATGAAGCGCTCGTCCCCCGGGCTCGGCGCGCCGCGATGTGTCGCGTAGCCCTGGGCCACGTCCTTCTGCGCCTCGCGCGCCGCGCTGCCGCGCGCTAACCCGTAGGGTTTATAGCGCGGCACGAGTAGCTCGAGAAAGCCGGTGACGGGAAAGGTCTTGCGCGCGCTTTCGCCGGGCAGCACGAGCTCGATGTCGCCCGTGATCTGCAGGCGATGGCGGAAGTCCTCGAAGAACAGCGTCAGGTTGTCGGTCTTGGCGTCGAGCGTGAGGGTGACCGGATAATTCGGGCGGGCGCGTGTTTCGTTTCGGCGGTACAGCCAATCGCGCGTTCTTGGATCTTTTTGCGTGGGC
>DASYCR010000511.1:0-1967 GCA_036500095.1 Polyangiaceae bacterium | reverse complement strand
CGTCCGACGAATCACCGCTGCACGAATCGCTCGAGTCTTGGCCGTCCGACGAATCACCGCTGCACGAATCGCTCGAGTCTTGGCCGTCCGACGAATCACCGCTGCACGAATCGCTCGAGCTCGCGGGCGGTTCTTCGTCGCCCTGCCCGGTGCCGGGGCTCGACGTCCCACACCCTTCGTCGCTGTCGCCACCTCCGCTCGCCTCGACGTACGTGTTCGTGTCGACGGAGACGTCACTCCCGCTCGACCCCGACGGCGATTCGCTCACTCCCTCGAGTGGGACGCCGCCGGCAGACTCACCGTTTGGCGGTCCTCCGCTCGGCGACCCGTTCACGGTTCCAACAGCGCAACCACTCGCGTCGACGTCCGTCGCAACGAGTAGCGGTGCCGCGCTCGCGAGCTCTGCGTCGGCAAGCGCGAGCGCACCGGCCGAACGCAGCGCGCCCGAGTAGCGACTCAAGACGGGATCGTGAAAATCCAGCACCTGCAAGGCTCGGGAGAGATCGCTCGCCCCCGTGCATTCGTAGTCCACCGCCCGGGTCGAGTTCGCGAGCCGCGCGTTCTGAATTTGCGCCAAGCACGCGTCCGCCGCGCTCGCGTTCAATGCGTTTTGCACGTAGCGCGTCGAGACCGGATCGATCACGCCCCAGCCCGCCAGCGCCACGAAACCAAACCACGGCACCGGCTCGACGGCCTCGCGTAGCCAGCCGTCCGGAATCGTCAGCGTGTCTTCTGCGACGGCTGCGCGATAGTCACTACTGCCTTGCAGACCCCGATACAGGACTCTCAGCGTGCTCGTGTCGCTCACGGACCCTGCCGTGGGCGCGAGCGCATGCTCGGATAGCCCGAGCATGGTGAGTACACCCGAGCATTTCTCGAGCCAAATGGTCGGTGGCTGCGTGCTCTCCGATTGCGTGAGCGCGAGCGTCGAGGTCGCTCCACCCGTACTCGGCGCTTCGAACCAGCTAATGCGATACGGAGCGAGCGCGACCGCTTCGAACGCCGCCAGCTCATCGACATTGACGTCGAGTTCCCCCTGCTCGAGCGCACGCCGCAGCTCGAGATCCGAGCCGACCAGGTTGCTCGAATTCGCGACGATCCGCGCGGGCTCCGGCAATCCACTGTCCGCAAGCGCGGGCGCGCGGCCCTGACACGCCAACGCGAAATCGGCGGGCGGCGCCACGCGTACGCGGGACGCGAAATCCAAAGCGCGCAGCCAAGCGTCCGACGCTGCGGAGCTCGGCAGCGTCGCGCTGTCCGGCGTCACGATCGCAATGCGATCCGCGCTCGGGACGCGCGCGCTGAGCCAGCTCGCGCTGCTCGCCGCACCCAGGACATGCCCGAGCTCGACCTCCACCTTCAGCGCCGTCTTGCTGGCGATCATCACCTGCGCGTTCGCCGTGCCGGAAAACGCGATACTCAGCAGCAAACCCAGGCCGATCCCGGCGCGACGACGCAGCATGGAGTACCGCTACTGCATCGCACGTGCCGCGGGCCTTACTGCACAATCTCGCTAGCCATGCGAGCGGCGTGAACTTCCGTTCGGCACTGTATCCGCGCTGCTACAGCGGAGGCTCAGCGCGTCGTCGTCCGCTCAAAATCCCGCCTCGACACCCAAGCTCGGCAGCACGACGGGCCCCGACAGGGACCCCTCGCAGACGGTACCGCACTGGGCGCGCAGCACCTCCTTGGCCGACGTCGCGTTGAGCACTTCCAACACCGCGCTCAGGTAGTGCGCTTCGTCGAAGTTCCAACGCTTTTCGACGCGAAAATCCAGGCGAAAGAAGTCCGGCGTGCGGTGGGCCGCCGACGGATGTGGCGGTCCTTCGTTGAGTACCAACGCCGGCATGCCGCTGTAGAACACACCGCGTAGGCCGCCGCGGATCGCATAGCCGAAGTCGAGCGTGAGCGCGGCCTGCAGCACGTGCGGGCGATCGTAGCCCGAGATCGACGAAAGCCGGTCGTAG
>DASYCR010000510.1:0-1620 GCA_036500095.1 Polyangiaceae bacterium | reverse complement strand
CTCGCGATCCGAGCCGCCAGCGGCGCGCGGGTCGGGCTCTTTGCGCACGAGCACAGCTACCCGGCCT
The DNA here is from genome assembly GCA_036500095.1 of Polyangiaceae bacterium. Taxonomy (GTDB): domain Bacteria; phylum Myxococcota_A; class Polyangia; order Polyangiales; family Polyangiaceae; genus PMG-095. The sequence goes on along the minus strand of DASYCR010000510.1, from coordinate 1,553 downwards.
ACGTGCGTTTCTCGAACGGCGCGAGCCGCTCGCAAGCGGACAAGGCTCCCGACGCGCGCGGCTTCGCCGTAAAGCTGGTGGGCGTCCCGGGCAAGAAGCTGATCGGCGGGCTCGAGTCCGAACTCACGCAGGATCTTCTGTTCATCAACGATCCGGCGTTGCCGTTCCGAACACCGGAGGAGTTCATGCGCTTCCAGCGCTCCGCGAAGGACGGCCCGCTCGTGCTCTTGCCGCGACTGATCGCAAACTTCGGTTTCGGGCGGGCGCTCGCCATCCTGCGCGGCGCGCTGAAGAGCCCCAAAGTAAAGTCCTTTGCCACCCACGCCTTTCACACGGGCGCGCCGATCGCGTTCGGCGACACCGCGGCCAAGCTCGCGCTCTTTCCCGGCGCGAACGCGGAGGCGCCCGAGCCGGGCGGCGACGACTCTCTGCGCGGCGATCTGCTCGCTCGCCTGCGCGCTGGTTCACTCAGTTGGACGCTGCGCGCGCAGCTCTTCAGCGACGACCAGAAGACACCGATCGAGGACGCTTCCGTGGAGTGGTCGGGGCCCTGGCTCGATCTCGGCGTGCTCACGATCCCGCGCCAAGATCCCGAATCCACGCGCGGCCAGGAAATAGACGCGCTCGTCTCGCGACTCTCGTTCGATCCCTGGCACGCGATCGAGGCGCACCGCCCACTCGGAGCGATCATGCGAGCGCGCGGGGCCGTGTACGGCGCGAGCGTCCTCGCCAGAAAAGCAGCGGCTGAGCCGCACAGCGTGCTCAGCTTGGCCGCGGGCGCTTGAGCGCCTCTAGTTGTACCGGCGCGAGCAAGATGCGCTCTAGTAAAACGACACGTTCTCGACGCTGAAGCTCGCCGCGCATCCGCCTCCGCCGTCCGGCGTGGCGTAGGGCCCGCTCAGCTGCCACTGGATGCCGATGATCACGCTCGGATCCAGCGCGGCAAGGGGCTTGCCGGCAGCAAACGAAGTGAACGGCACTTTTACGGTGCCCGAAGTTTGAGTGACGGGCACCTCCGGCGCGAGGCACGCCCCGCCGGTCCCCATGCAGCGACCGCGACCGGGATCATTGGCCGTGCTGACGTCGTCGCTGAAGGTCAGCGCAAAGGTCATCTGGCACGCGCCCAAGTCGCCGGAGATGTCGAACTGGATGCCTGTGTACTGGCTCGCGTCGAGGCAGCTCGAGCTATTGTAGTAGAGACCGAAGCCGTCGTAGTTGTTTGAAGGCGAGAGCGGCAAGACGAAGCTCGCTGCGATTTGAATGCCATTGCCGTCGCTGGTCACGGTGCCACTGGGCGGCGTTTGCCCGGGACCCGCGTAGCTGTAGCTGCCCCAACGACCGGCACCGGTGCCGAAGGCGGCCGTCGTGCTCATGCTCACGCCGCCGCTCGTGATGACGGGCGTGGGCGACGTGGCTTGCGCGCAAGGAGGCGTGGCGGCATCCTGCTCGCCGCTGTCGGGCGCAGTGCCGGCGTCCGGGTTGTCGAGCGGGCCGATGCCTTGCGCAAGCGTGGCCGCACCACTCCCGGCGTCGTGCTGCGCGGCGCCGTACAC
>DASYCR010000509.1:0-2002 GCA_036500095.1 Polyangiaceae bacterium | reverse complement strand
GCTGCTCGCGGATCCCGCGGTTCCCCTGGAGCGCGCGCGTGGTCACGTCGATTTCGATCTCGCGCTCGAACGCGCAGCGGGCACGAAGGCTCGGCCCACGGTGAAGGCTCGCGTCAGCACGCGCGGCCTTTATTTGGTGGGAAAGCGGCACGACGACGCTGCGCTCGAGACCGCGAGCGCGGCCAAGCAAGCGGAGCCCTGGGCGCTCGCCGACATGGACTTTCAACTGTCCACCGCGCTTTTGCCCGACGGCAGGCTGTCCCTGCAAGCGCAGGCGATCGACAAGATCGGTGTGCTTGCCACGCTGGACGGCTCGGCGGAGCTGCCGGAAGATCTTTTCGAGCATCCGGGGCGCGCCCTGCAGATGCCGGTGGAAGCCAAGCTCAGCGTCCCGCCGCGGGAGCTCGCGAGCTTGCCGAGCATCGTGCGCCCGGCGTCCGAAGCGGGGCGCGCGGACTTGGACGTCAGCGTCGCCGGCACGTTCAGCGATCCAGTGATCGTAGTGAAGGGCAACGTGGCGCACTTGCACGACCTCGATTCGCAGGGCGGCTCGCTCGATGTGCGTCTGTCGGCGTCGTACGCGCGCACGCACGGCGAGGTCGACGCGCAGGCTTACCGCAAGGAGCAGCAGGTCGCGGCGCTGCACGCGGCTTGGCAGGGCGAGCTCGCGGAGCTCTCGCGCCGGTCGCTCGACGCGCAGAGCCCGGTGACCGGGTCCGCCTTGCTCGAGCTGAGTGATTTCCCAATCGGCGTCGTGCCGGGGGCGCACGCGCTGCAACTGCGCGGGAGGTTGAGCGGCAAAATGGAGCTCGCACAATACGGGCAAGACGCCACGCTGAGCGCCGACGTGCACAGTGAGACTTTGCGCGTCGGCACGAGTCAGCTCGGTCGAATTCAGCTGAGCGCTACGGGAGGGCAGGGTGAGCTGCGCGCCGTCGCCCAATTGGTGGAGAGCGATGGACAACTGTCGCTCGAATCGCGGGGCAACCTGGTGTGGGGTAACCACATTGCGCCAAGCTCGATAAGAGCCAATATCGGCAAGCTGCAGGCCACGAATTTTCGGATCGCGGCGCTTGCTCCGTTCGTGCAGGGCTCGCTGAGTGAGCTCGACGGCCGCTTGAGCGCTGACCTCACGGCCACGGTCGATCAAGGCTCACCCAAGCTACAAGGGCGGCTCGATTTCAGCAAAGGCACGGTTCAGCTACCGCAGCTCGGTCAGCGCTTCGAACAGATCGGCTTCAACGCGCAGGTGACTGCCAACACCCTCAAAATCGACAACCTCGTCGCGCACGGCACGACCGGCAAGCTCACCGCCACGGCTGGCGCGCACATGGCAGGTTTGCAAGTGCTCGACGCCGACGCGCACGTCGCGATTGCGCGCGATGACAAGCTGCCGGTGACGCTGGAAGGACAGGCCATCGGCGACGCCTGGGGCAACGTGGACGTCTCGTATCGGCCGGGCGACGCGCGCCGTTCGCCGCTGCTCGCCGTCAACGTGCCGCGGCTTCACGTCGAGCTGCCGGAAACATCGACGCATTCCGTGATCGAGCTCGACCCCAACAAGGACGTGCGCACGGGCGTCTGGCGCGACGACGGCAAGTTCGTCACGCTGCCCGTGCAGCCGCTGCGCAAGAAAGCGCAGGGACCCGCGGGGCCGCCGCTCTTGGTCGAGCTCAAGCTCGGCAACGACGTGGTCGTCGAGAAGGGTACCGAGGCGGAGGCGCAGATTGACGGCGCGCTCCAGCTAGTCATGGGCGGAGACACCAAGGCGAACGGAGAGCTCCGTCTGCGCGGCGGGTCGCTCGACGTCAGCGGCAAGGAGTTCAAAATCGAGAGCGGCACGATCACGTTCAACGGCGGTGATCCCAGCAATCCAACGGTGGTCGCCACCGCCCGCTGGGATTCGCCCGCGGATTATCTCGTATACGCGGACTTCACCGGGCCAGTTCAGAAGGGCAAGCTCACGCTGCACACCGAGCCCCCGCTCACCCAAGACCAGATC
>DASYCR010000508.1:0-2472 GCA_036500095.1 Polyangiaceae bacterium | reverse complement strand
GCGCGCGGGCGCTTCAACCAGTTCCAGCAGCGCGCGGCCGTGGGACTGGACGCAGGCATCGTCGACGCGGGCATCGTCGACGAAACGTACGACGGCGGGCCGTGCGCGCCGCCCGCGTCCGGCTCGGTGCAGGGGCCCGCGTTGCTCGCGCTCGATACCGGCTTCAGCCCTGGGCAGCCGATCTTGTTCTTCGGTGAGATCGACACGCCCGCGCTCGACGGCACGACCGCCGTACATTTCACGTATCGCGCGCTCGACGCCACGGATCGCAAGACCTTGGTCGGCGATCCGTTGGACGAAGGCCCATTTCCGCTCGGGGCCGACGGCACGCTCACGGCAGATCTTCCCGCCGAGCCGCTCGCGCCAGCCGCGAACCCGCTCAACACGGGCGTCACGATCGTCTCGCAATTTGGCCTGCGTGGCCACATCTGCGGCAAGCGCACCTTCTATTGTGGGCTCGCGCCGGGCCAAATCCTGTCGCCGGTCACGGGCACCATCGTGGGCCGCTTCGGCATCACGCTCGTGAGCGGCCTCGACGCACTGCCCGCGCGTCCCCGCTACGGCTGCGACGCGGACGCATTCGCGATCGAGCTGGGGGACTAGGAGTTGAGTTTTCTTGTTTTTGGAGTTCTGACTGGAAAACGTCATGCGGCTACTCCGATCTGTCGGAAAGCATGCGCCGGGTCCGCCGGCTCGCGTTTGGTTATGGTCTCTGTTCCGCGCCGCGATCCGGTGATCCAAAACTGAAATGCTGCGTTGCGGGGCTTTGCCCACCCCTTCGGGTATGTCGAAGCGCCACCGGCGCCCCAGGAGGTGCTCGTGGAGGTTGGGGTAACTCACCTGGCCGCTGCCTACGCGTATGCGCCGAGCGCGCGCTCCACGGAGCGCGCGTAGCCGCCGCCGAACAGGTTCACGTGCACGAGCAACGGATACAATTGATACAGCGCGACGCGCTCGGCGTGGCCGGGCGCGAGCGGGTACGCCTCATGATAGGCGTCGAACACGCGCGGCCCAAAGCCGCCGAACAAGCGCATCATCGCTAGATCGATTTCACGGTGACCGCCGTAGACTGCCGGATCGATCAAGCAGGGCTCACCGCGCTCGCCGACCAGCAGATTGCCGCCCCACAGATCGCCGTGCAGCCGCGCGGGCGGCTCGCGCGGCCCGACTAGCTCCGGCAGTTTTTCGAACAAGCGCTCGAAGCCGCGGCGGAGCGCGCCGCTCGCTCGGCCGCTCTCGACCGCGAGCTCGAGCTGCGCGCCCAGCCGTTCACTTCGAAGAAAGTCGACCCAATCATCGTGCGCGCGATTGCTCTGCGGCAAACGACCGATGAAGTTGTCGTGATCGAGGCCAAAGCTCGGCAAGTGCGCGCGGTGCAGCGCGGCGAGTCCGCGCCCGAGCTCTTCGTCGAAGCGCTGGCCGGGGCGCGCCGCTTCGACCCATTCGAGCAGCAGGAAGCCGCGCGCGGCGCCGGGTGGAGAGCTCGCGATTACGCGCGGCACGCGCAGTGCGCCGGCCTCGGCGAGCAGACCCAAGCCGCGCGCTTCGGCGGCGAACATCGCGGCCGGCGCGTGTGCGTTGGTCTTCAAGAACGCGCGCGCGCCGTCCGTGAAGCGCAGCGCGAACGCGTCGTTGATGTCGCCCCCCGAGACGCGCTCAGTCTGGTCGATGCGCTGACCGAGTTCCACTTCCAACGCGCTCCGAAGCTCGGAGTCGATCACAAACCGTGCTCTCTGCGGATCTGCGCGAGTAGCGGCGCACACGCGCGCAGGCAGAGCTCGAGCACTTCGTCGAAGCCCTCGTCGCCGCCGTAGTACGGGTCGGGGACCGAGGCACCCGGCGGGGCTTCCACGTCGAACGAGCGGAGCAAGAGCGGCGCTTGGCCGTTCTTGCGCGCGCGCCGCAAGTCCAGCAAATCACGCAGGTTCGCTTGGTCCATCGCGAGCACGTAGTCGAACCGCTCGAAGTCCGCCGCCCGGAACTGCCGGGCGCGACCGCCTATCGCGATGCCGCGGCGCTTGCCGGCCGCTCGCGCGCGCGCATCCGGCGGATCTCCTTCGTGGTAGCCGGCCGTGCCCGCACTGTCGATTTCGATCTGCTCGGTCAAGCCTGCTTCCGCGACCAGGTGCCGCAGCACGCCCTCGCCGATCGGCGAGCGGCATATGTTGCCGAGACACACGAAACAGACTCGAATCATCACGACCTCACAGGCGCATCGACTTGAGTAGCCAGTAGATGGCGTAGCCGGCGAGCACGAGCGAGCCGAACAGAGCTGCGAGCACGAGGCCCGAAGGGCCCGTGGGGGCGCCGCGTTCACTCATGGGCCAAGCGTACTCTGCCCCCCAAAAACCAGCAAAAACGCGCGCGAGCCGGGTCGCTGGGCCGAATTTGGGCGCACAGGCCCGGGGTCGCGTTACACTACGTGGACCGCAGCCATGCTCGAGCCGGGCCAGATCATACAGGACAAATACC
>DASYCR010000507.1:0-3196 GCA_036500095.1 Polyangiaceae bacterium | reverse complement strand
GCGAAAGATTGCGCACGTTGTCCGCGCCCTGCTTTGCCCCTGCCTCGTCGCCGTACACGAGCGTTCCGGCCAGGTTTACTCCGGGGTCCTGGAAATTGCCGATCACCGCCATCGTCTCGAGCCCCTGCAAAAAGCGCAGGTTGTTGCGCGCCGCATCGGGGATCGGCTGTGCGCGCAGATCGAGACCGGCGGCGAGCGGCGCCTTTTGCTCGGCCAACAATTTATCCATCCAAGGCGCGGTTTGGCGGCGAAGACGTCGCTCCTGAACACGCTCGAGCGCGCGCCGAATGCCGGTTTGGTCGCCGAACAACAACGTATGCGGGCTGAGCACGCAGAAGCCGAGATTCGCCGACGTGTACAAGGTGTGGCCCGCGTAACTCCGCTTGGTGACGGGAGTGCCAAGCGGCGTGCGATCGACGCCGTTGGCCGCGGTTTCGATCTTCGCGGAGTCGAAGTTACCGCTCACCACGCCGACCATGTCCGCGCCCTGCATCGAATAGACGCCGAGATACACGTGGTTGAGGTCACGTGCCGGTTCGAAACCGGCGGAAGGCGGTAAGGGCAGCCGCGACGCGAGCAGAGCCGTCAGTTTGCTGCCGAAGGGGGACGCCACCAGCTGCGTCGCGTCCAACGAAGCGATGCCGACGGCATTGCCCGGCAAGAGCGCCAGCGGATCGCGATCGATGTCCGCTGCGCTGAGTTCGCCGCCCGCTCCATTGCGCACGATCACGTCCACGGCCGAGCCGCAGCCGACGAGCGCGGGCGCGAGCAGCGCAAACAACGCGCAGAGGCACCTCACGCCAGCACCTCCCGCAACGAGCCGAGAAAGCGATTGTTTTCCGCCGCGGTACCGAGCGTGACGCGCAAGCTCGAGGGCAGGCTGGCAAATGGGCGAACGATCACGCCCCGCTCGAGCAACCGCTGATACACGTCGCGTCCCGGCCGTCGCACGTCGACGAGCACGAAATTCGCCTGACTATCGGCAACCGACAAGCCGAGCTCGCTGAGGGCGCGGCTCACGCGCACGCGCTCGGAAGCGTTGAGCTCGCGGCTCTTCTGAACATGCTCATCGTCAGCCAGAGCGGCGATGGCCGCGTCTTGCCCGAGGTTACCGACGTTGAACGGAGCGCGAATGCGGTTCATGTACGAGATCAAGCTCTCCGGCCCGATCGCGTAACCGACACGCAGACCGGCCAATCCATAGATTTTGGAGAACGTGCGACAGATGAGCAATCGCTCGCGCTCGGCGCGCAGGTCGAGACTGTCGGGGAAATCCGAGGCCGTCGCGTATTCGATGTACGCTTCGTCCATCACGACGATCACCTCGGGCGGAACTGCACGTAAGAACTTGCGCACTGCCTCGCGCGCCACGTAAGTACCCGTCGGATTGTTGGGGTTGGCCACGAAGATCAGCCGCGTTTTCGCGGTGACCGCGGCAGCCATCGCCTCGAGATCGTGGGTCAGCTCCCGCGTCGGCACCGCCGTGAACGGCACGCCGTGTGCGAGCGCCGCGATGCGATAGACCACGAAGGCCGGCTCCGCGAACACGATGTGATGCTGTGCGGTACAAAACGTGCGAACGGCGAGATCGAGCAGCTCGTTTGAGCCGTTGCCTTGAATCACTTCGCTCATACTGACGCGGTGATGCGCGGCCAATCGCTCGCGCAAGCGATAAGCGGCAGCGTCTGGGTAGCGATTGAGCTCACCGAGCGCGGCTTGCGCCGCCGCCACTGCTTTCGGGCTCGGCCCGAGCGGATTCTCGTTCGACGCCAGCTTGATGGCGCTCTTGATGCCTAGCTCGCGCGCAAGTTCCTCGATGGGCTTGCCGCCCTCGTAAGGCAGCAAGGACTCGATGCTTGGAGTAACCAGCGCGGACATCGGGCGGATCCTAGCCTTTGCCGGGCGCAATGCGCCCTAGAAAAAATGCCTCGAGCACGTCTGCACGCGTGTCAGCTCGAAACCACTGGAAACGAGCCCAGCACCTTCAAGTATTTCGTGCTGCGCTTGACGCCCTCGAGCGCGGTGATCACCTGGCGATCGCTGACGTGACCGACGATTTCCGCATAAAACACGTAGCCGGTGAGCTCGCGCTGCGCGGGTCGTGAGTGCATCTTCTTGACGTTGATCCCGCGCTCCGAAAAATGTTTGAGCACGTCGAACAGCGCGCCGGGCGCGTCATCAACGCCGAATAGCAAGCACGTCAGGTCCGCGCTCGAACGACTTGCGGGGCGTTGCCCGACCACGCAGTAGCGCAGCCTGAGATCGGCGATGTCGCCCACGTTCTCGCGCAATAGACGCAGCCCGGCCGCTACTCCGGTTGCCGCGGGTAACAACGCTGCGGCGTGGCTGTCCTCGCTGGCGAGGGTAGCTGCCACTGCGGGTGAGCGCACGTCGATGATCGACGCGCGCGGCAACTCCTTGTCGAGGAAACGTGAGCAGCTGATGCGCGCAGCGGCGGTCGCGTACACCTTTTCCACGTCGGTCGCGTTGTCCGCGCGAGACATCAATTGCTCCGTGCTTGGGCGTGAGCGTTCAGCCACGATCACGAGATCCGTCCGAGAGAGCGCCGTGACCGAGGACTGGACGAGCCCGTCGACCGAAGACTCAAACGGAAAAACGGCGTGGACGGCGCGGCCGCGCACGACTTCGTCGAGCGCTTCCTCCACGCTCGGGCACTCGATGAAGGTCGATGCCGCGCCGAAATAGCCGACCGCTTCGTGGTGGCAGAACGAGCCCTCCGGCCCCAGATAAGCGACGTGCTCTGGCTGCTCGATACCTCGCGCCGTGCTGCGGATCTGACGCAACACTTGCCGCAGACTGTCACCCGGAAGATCGCCCGATGACAGCGCCAGCAGGCGCTCTAGCCACTCTTGCTCCGGTACGTCGGCGACCGCCTCGGCCTCCGCGTGCGCTCGGATCTCACGTGATGCTCGCGCACGCGCATCAAGCTTCGCGACGATCTCCGCATCGAGTTCGGCTATCCGCGCGCGCAGCTGGCCGAGCTCTTGATTGTGGTCCATGCCTCGATTTTAGCTCGTACTGGTCGTGCTCGCCGGCACGCTTTTCGACTCGGAGCTCTTGGTTTCCGTCGTGCCGGCAACCTTCGTTTCCGCCGCCGCTGACGTCGTTTCTGCTTTGGCCGACGCTGATGAGCCGCTACCCGAACCACCGGGCTTCGGCTCACCGGACTTCGGCT
>DASYCR010000506.1:0-3673 GCA_036500095.1 Polyangiaceae bacterium | reverse complement strand
CCTGCGCAGGATAGAAAGCGGTGTTCCCATCCACGACCTGATCATTGGCCGCAAACAGCTCGGATGCCGGCACTGCCGGACCAAACTGCGTCACGCCACATTGAACGCCGCCGCTCGGCAGATCGCCGACCACGCAGTGGTGGGCCGTGAGTATCAAGTTCGGTGCGATCAGCGTCGACGAACAAAACGCGTTCAAGCCCTGGTCGGTTTCTTCCGCGACCAGGAACACGGCCGTGTGCTCGCTGTCGGCGACGCCGCCCGTGATGCCTTGCACCGAGCGCCCGCTGTCGGGCGTGCGCGCCGCGCAACCACACAAGACCGCCAGCAAGCCAAGCGAAGCCCGTCGCCACATGGAGCACCGAGGCTAGCTCATCCGTCGCTCGCGCGCTCGGTCGAATCCACCGGAAAATCGCGTAGGATAGTGTAGGCTGCCCGCGAAACAGCGTGAAGACTGTCACTGTCGAACAAGCCGTGCGCGCGCCGCGCGAACGCCTTTGGCAAGCTTGCGCCAGCGCCGAGGGCCTCAGAGCTTGGCAGGCCGACGAAGTATCGGGCGAGGTGGCGCCGGGGCAAAACCTGCTGCTCGGTTGGCCGACGTTGGACGTAGCGATCGAGCTCGAGGTGCACGTCGTCGAGCACGGACGGCGCCTGGTATTTCAAAGAGAAGACGCCGAGCTGGAGCTCGAGCTCGCCGACGGCGGCATCCGTTTGCATCACAGCGGCGCGTTCGACGACGACGAGCTCGAGGGCACGCTGTCCTCGTGGCGCATCTCGCTCGCGACGCTCGCGCACTATCTCGAGTGGCACGACGGGCAAGCCCGACAAGTTCACTGGGCCGTACGCCCGGCGCGCACCAGCCTCGAGCGCGCGCACGCTTTTTTTACGCTGGCCGAAGCACAGCGGAGCTGGCTCGCGCGCGAAAGCTCGGGAGTCGGCAGCGCGGGCGAGGCCATTTCACTCGAGCTCGCCTGGGGTGGCGCGCTGCACGGCCGGGTGCTCTCGCACACGCCGTCGCGCGACGTCCTGCTCTCCTGGCAAGAGACCAATCAGTCGCTGCTCGCGCTGCGCACCCTGCCCGCTCCGGGACAAACGGACGAGCGCCTCTTGGTCGTCAGCTGGTCGAGCTGGGGACCGCTCGCGAACCGCGAGGCCACCGAACGCGAACTCGACGGCGCGCTAGCGCGCCTGGCGCAAGCGCTGGAAAACGTCGGCAGCGCGTGAAGGGCTGACGCCCGAGATCGCAGAGATCCTGCGTGCGAGACGTCAGTACAACCTAACGGCACTGAAGACGTTCCGCCCAGGGTGTCCACCCATGATGCTCTGCACTATCCCCGTCGTTTGCGCCGGAGTGCACTTCAACTGATCACCGACCACGAGGTGAATCGCGCTGGTGTAGGACGGTCGAACGGATAGCTGACAAACTGGCCGTCGTTCTTGACCGGCGCTGTCTTCGAACTCCAGGCCCGAAATCCGGATGCCTTCGAAGGAGTGGCGGCCTCGAGTTTCGCAATCCGAGCGTCGAGGTCGTTGAAATTGCCGTTTAGGTCGGCGGCCGTGAGCGGGTCTCCCGCGGCCCACGTCTTGGGCACCACGGCTCGAGCTACCGCGCCGCTGCCGAGCAGCACCGCAACCGGAATGCCGAGGCGGAGTATCCACTTCTTTGCGCGAGTCGGCAGCTCGAAATCGACGACGACGATCTTGATCTTCATTGTGCTGATCCCTTCGAAGACTGTCTTTTCGACTACTGGAGACAACAATGGTCGAGCTGCGAGCTGCTGAGCGTGCAGGGAGGGCAACCGCTTCCACCAACTGCACCAGCACCAGCGATTCCCGCGCCAGCCGCACCGCCGTCGCCGATCCCACCGGTGCCACTGATCGAGCCGCCGAATCCGCCGCCTGTTGCGGCGGAGCCGCTACTGCCGCCCATGCCCGTGCCAGCCGAGCCGCCCGCAGCGCCGCCGCCCGTGCCAGCCGAGCCGCCCGCAGCCCCGCCGCCCGCACCGGCCGAACCAACGCTCCCGCTCGCTCCGCTCGAGCCCGCGCTGCCCGCGCTGCCCGCGCTGCCAGCGCTGCTACCGCCACTGCCCCCACCCGCCCCGACAATTGTTCCGTTGCCACTCGCGCCATTGCCGGCGCGTCCCGCGGCGCCGCCTTGGCCCTCCGATACGGTGCGGCTGCTCGCGCCGCACCCGGCAACTGACAGCGGGGCGAGCAGCCAGAGCCACGTGAGCGAGCCGATTCGATTGAACGACTTAGAATGCATGTCCTGTCGATCTCTTGAAAGCTGCGAAGGAGCAGGAGCGCGATGCTCACTGAATCGGCACGCTGAAGGACGTGTACAGCACGTCGCCCGCGCCGAGCGCATTGCCGGCCACGCCCGATTGGAAGGAGGGCACGACGATGTTGGTATTCGGCATAGTCCCGATGAAGCCGGTTTGGCTCGCGTTGGCGGACGCGGAGCCCCACACCGCGACACCCACCGCGTTGCGATAGGGGAAGCCGATCGCACCGCCGGCGAGCTTCGTCATGTCCACGTTCTTCCCGGGCGGTAAGGTGATCGAGAACTGTGCGGTGGACGTCGGCTTGGTGCTCCCGATCTCCGTGTAGGTCCGAACCTCGAGGGTGTCGCCCACGATCCGGTAAACGCCTTTGCAAGTCTTGACGCCGTCGATCGCCGTGGTGGCGTCGGGAGCCACGATCTTCGGATCGTAGGTCACCCACTCGCTCGGCGTGGTCGTCTGCAGCGCCGACACGGCGTCGCCCAAGGTCTTGAAGTTGGCGTTGACGTCATCCGCGGCGATCGGTGTGCCGGCGGTAAACTTGGTCAGATTGACCGCGGCGCGCACCGCCGTAGTCGCTCCGAGCAGTACGCCAGCGGGTAAGACCGCGTACACGAGCGCGTGGCGAAGCCAGCGCGGCGGGCTCAGCTTGATCGAATAAATACGGATCTCCATTTTCGCTACCTCCAACTCATTGCCAACAGGACTGTCCCCAGTTCGTCATGTTCCAAACCCCCGGCGCGCAACCTGCGCCGCCAGTGCCTGCGCCGGCTCCCGCGACCCCGGCCGCGCCGCCCGCGCTCGCCCCGCTCGCGCCGGTACCCGCGCTGCCGCTTTCTCCGGTGCTGCCGCTTTCTCCGGCGCTGCCGCTTTCTCCGGCGCTGCCGCTTTCTCCGGCAATCCCGGACGTGCCGGCGCGACCACCCGCACCGGTGCCGACGTTCGTCGCGCCGCCATTCATGGTGCCACCATTCGTGGTGCCGCCCTGTGATGCCGCAGATCCGAGGTGCGGCTCTTCATTGCCGAGCACGGAATTGCAACCGGCGAGCGTGCACAGCGCGGCGACCGCACACGCAGCTGCGCATAGCGCTTTCACCAGGACCTCCGCAGCTCGAGCATGCCCGGCGTGAAGCCGACTTGAGTCTCGGGCGAGCTTGCCGCGAACCAGAGTCCGACGCCCCCCGCCAAGCCAAGCGCGCCGATGACGAACGCCGCCGTCGAGATGTTGCCGTCGTGGTACGCGGACTGGGCCGGCGCGAGACCTTGCTCATCCGGGCAGACCGCGCCGACGCAGCCGTGAGCTTTGGCCAGGTCCCGCTTCGATTTCGAGGCGAGACCGAAGAGGGCGCCCGTAACGATACCGACTACGCCGATGCCGCCGGACACGGCGGCCA
>DASYCR010000505.1:0-5934 GCA_036500095.1 Polyangiaceae bacterium | reverse complement strand
TTCCACCGTGGATTGCTGACTCGCTGAAGGACACGTCGGCGCTGCTGACCACCGAGGAATTGGTGGTCGTGCTGCGCATGAGCCGTCGCCAGCTGTATCGCTTGTTCGCCGACGGCCGTCTCAAAACCGTCCAGCACGCAGAAGGCGGCCGCAACCTCGTCGCGCGCACCGAGGTCGCTCGTTACCTCGGAAGCCTGGAGGTGCGCTGATGGCAAAGCCACTCCCCGAGGACGTGATGGTGAACAGCGGCGGCTTTTGGGCCCGCTGTGCCATCGCGGTATCGATGAATGACAACGACGCGGCTATGGAGCTGCTTCGCGACATGCACTTGCTCGAAGGCAAGATCTTCTTGAGCATCGTTCCCAACGCGCGCGAGCGCGAAGCGAAGATCGCCGCGGCTGCCTTCGCCGGTCGCCCGATGGAGTCCCGATTCGCGAGCACGTGCGCAGTCTGCTGCAAACCGATCGCGCAAGGGACGCAGATCTTGTACAGCTCGCAATTGCGCAAAGCAGCGCACGACGCGTGCGGCGAGGTCGAAACATGAGCCGTGCTCAACTCGTGCCGACCTGCAGCGCGCATTTTTACGCGGACCTCGGCTGGCCAGTGATTCCGATCGAACCGAAGGGCAAAATCCCTTTGGCAAGGCTCGTTCGGCACGGCGTCAAGCACGCGACGACCGACTCGGTGGTGATTCACGAGTGGTGGTCGAAGCAGTGCGACGCAAACATCGGCGTGGCGTGTAAGGACGCGCTCTGCGTGCTGGACGTCGACCCGCGCAACGGCGGAGAGATCGAACTCGAACGGCTGTGCGCCGAGCATGGCGCGCTTCCGCTCACTCCACAGCAGCGCACGGGCAGCGGTGGTCATCACTTCGTGTTTCAACATCCGGGTGTGCCACTTCGTGGAAAGGTTGGACCAGGGCTCGATCTGCTTCACGGCGACAAATACTTTTTGGTCGCGCCGAGCGTGCACCCGAATGGCGGTCGCTACACTTGGACAACCGAGCCGACGCAGACACCGTCGGCGCCGCTGCCCGAGTGGCTGCTCGAGCTCGCACGCCGACCGGCGGAAATCGCTGATACAGCCAAAAACGGCTCTCGCACCGTAGTAGTCCGCGGCACGCAAACGAACATCACGGCGCGCGCTCTCGCCTATGCGCTCGCGATACCGCCAGCAATCTCCGGCCAAGGCGGCCACTCACAAACGTTCATGGCGTGTTGTCGAGTCGCACGCGGGTTCTCGCTGAACGCCGACGAGGCGTTCACGGTGATGTCCGAATGGAACCGCAACTGCCAGCCACCTTGGACAGAACGCGAATTGCGTCGGAAGATCGATCAGGCGCTCGAGCACGGGCGCGTCCCGTTCGGTGCAATGCTGGAGGAGCGCGCGTGAGCGAACAACAGCAACCGAAACGCGGGCGCAGCTCGGTCGCGATTCCGCCCGGCTTCTTCAAGTGCACCGACCTGGGCAATGCCGAGCGGTTGGTCGCTCGATTCCGCGGGGAAATTCGCTACTGCCCGCAACGAAAACTCTGGCTCTTTTGGGACGGCCGGCGCTGGGCATGGGACCAAACGGGAGAAGTCGTGCGGCGCGCGAAGCAGACCGTGCGCGGCATCTACGAAGAAGCGGCGACGTGCAAAGACGGCGAGATCCGGAAGGCGATTGCCAAACACGCGAGCGACTCCGAAAAGGCGCGCGCGATCACAGCAATGATCGGGCTCGCGCAAACCGAGAAGGATGTGCCGGTGCTGCTCGCGGAGCTCGACGCGGATCCGTGGAAGCTCAACGCGCTGAACGGCACGATCGATCTCCGAAGTGGCGAGCTCGCGCCCCACGACCGCAGCGAACTCATCACGCGGCTGGCGCCGGTCGAGTACTCGCCCGACGCCAAGAGCGAGCTCTGGACTCGCTTCCTAACCGACGCCACGGGCGGCGACGCCGAACTCGAGCGCTATCTGCAACGCGCCGTCGGATATGCGCTTCAGGGCACGGCCTCCGAGCGCGCGTTCTTCTTTCTGATCGGGCCGCCCGGCACGGCCAAAAGCACGTTCATCGACGCGATCTCGGCCGCGCTGGGCGACTACCACAGCGCCGCGAGCTTCGAGACGTGGCTCCAGCAATCAAACGTCGGCGGCAACCGCGGCGACCTCGTGAGGCTCGCCAGTGCGCGGCTCGTGACCAGCGTCGAGGTGCGCAAGAACGCGAAGTTCGACGAAGCCATCATCAAGGCGGTTACGGGCGGCGACGAGATCACGGCGGCCGCCAAGTACGAAGCCGAGGTGACGTTCAAACCCGCATTCGCCTTGTGGCTCGCAGCCAACGACGCGCCGGCGATCCGGGACGACGACGAAGGCGCCTGGGCGCGCGTGCGCCGCATTCCCTTCGCGCACGTCATTCCCGTCGAGGAGCAGGATCGGGCGCTGAAGCACAAGCTCCGCGAGCCCGAAGTGCGCGCCGCGGTGCTCGCGTGGGCGGTGCAAGGCTGTCTCGATTGGCAGCGCGACGGCCTCGGCAGCGCGACGGCGATCGACCAGTCGACCGCAGCGTACCGGCGCGACATGGACCGGATTGCCGGCTTCTTCGACGACTGCTGCGAGTTCAGTCCGCACGTCACGATCTCGCGAGATCAGCTCCGAATCGCGTACGAGCAGTGGTGCAAAACCGAGGGGATCCGGTTCCCGCTTCCGTCCAAAGAGATGGCGACGCGGCTCCGCGATCGCGATTGCCAAGATGGGAAATCGCACGGCCGTCGCGTTTGGAGAGGCGTCCAACTTCGCGACGCTTGGGACGAGGAGGCGCACCTCGACGGGGGGCAGCGGGGGTCACATGGGGTCACCATTTCCCAAAACTCTTCTCATACGCGCGGACAAGAGAAAGTTTCGGAAAAACGTGACCCCTCGTGCCCCCCGCTGCCCCCGCAGCCCACGCTGTTCGACGACCCGGAGGAGCGGGCGGCGATTCAGAGCGAGAGCTGACCATGCGCGTCGCGGCGCTCGCTGGCTCACCCAGGCAACTTGCGGACCTTACCGTCCTGGCCGAGCCGCGGACCGGACATATCAACTGGCGAAATCGCCAGTTCCTTTTTACAGGCCGCCACAGTTTCGTGATGGACGCAGCACTTCTCGGCAATCCAGCGGTCCGACTTCTTCGACCCTACGCGGCACTCTCAAAACCTGGGAGTAGTTTGGCGCTCACGTCGGGGCAGGTTCGGGGCGATGCGGGGACTAGTGCTTTTCTATGGTCGAAGTTATCCGACGCCGCACCCGCAACGTGGTGCCCGTTCCGGTCGAGCAAGTCGCAACCGTCGCCGAGCTTTATCAGCAGCTCGGCCCACGTGGCGCAGCCGCAAAACTCGGCATTGGCCGGGGCGCGCTGCTCGGCGTGATTGCCAGCGGCCAGGCGATGCCCGGCACGCTCGCGCTGCTGCGCGAAGCTCTCGAGCGTCGAGGGCGCAGCGCGTGAAAAAGATTCTGGCGTGGCCGCGTTTTCTGCCGCGGCACACGGACAGCTGCGTGGGGCCGCTGGGTGCAGCCGAGCGCAGCGATCGGAGTTCAAGTCTCCGGCGCGCCACCAACCGAAAACCGAAAGGATCGACGTGAAATTACCCTGGACTCCAGCGCCTCGCACGGCCTCGCTCGAGGAACTGCGGGAGCAGCTCAGCAACGCAAAGGCGACGCACGCGGACGCGCAGAAGGCGACCTCGAGCGCGCAGGCCGCTTTCGACGATGCTGGCGACCCGAGCGCCGAGAAAGCGCTGCTGGCCGCGCGCGGCACCGAACAGAGCATTGGCGAGCACCTTGCCCGTGCCGAGCGTCTGTTTGCCGCCGCGGATGCCGCTCGCCGCGCCGAGGAACGCGCAGAGCTCGAGCGCAAGCGTGACGACCTGGCGAGCAAACTCTCCCGCGCTGCGATCACCGACGCGGGTTCCGGTCTGGCGGACGCGGAATATCGCGCGCGCCGGGCAGTGGCCGACATCGTGACGCAGCGCCTCGCGCTCACCGCAGAGTTCCGCAAACTGCAGCACGAGTTGCGGGGGGTTCACTCCGCTCTCGGGATGCCGGCGCCCGCCACCGACGACAGCGAATACGCGTCGGCGCTGATGCCCGTTCGCGCTCGGCTCGAGAGCGACATCGCGGCTCTACTTCCAACCGATCGCCAGCTCGCGAACCTGCTGCGCGATTTGCTGCCGATCAACTATTGAAAGGTAAATTATGCACCAATTGACCGAGAAAACACGCGAAGCCCATCGCGCCTCAGGCTTCGCCGAAGGCGTGCGCAGCCAGCGTCTGGATACGATCCGCAGCCTGCAGCGAATCGCGGATTCGGACGACATCGAGGTCGCGCTGCTCGAGGAAATCGACCGCCTGACAACGGTGCAAGCCGCCGAGGTGTCCGCGGCAGCCGGCACTCAGCACGATCAAGCTAAGCAATTGGCCGCAACCATCGCGGGCAACCACGCGGGCGGCGGCAAAGACCTCGTCGACACCGTGGCCGACATGATGCGCGCAGATCGGGGCGTGCTCTCGTGATCCATCAGACAGTCAACATGCGGTCAGGCGTGCCGAAGATCTTCGGCAGCGACACCGATGCGCAACGCTACATCGAGGCATGCGAGGTGCAGCGCGCCGATCAGGCGCGGCAAGGCATTCGCTTCGCGGTCGGGCCCGCGCCCATCACGGTGACCACGCCGAGCGGCCGCACCATCACGTCGGGTTCGCCCGTGACCGTCGCGGATTTTCACGGCCATCCGCACCGCGCAGCCTGGTCGATCTTGCGCGACTTGATTCGCGAGGGTCGAGTTTTGGAGGCCGACGTGGCCGAAAACGAGGACAAATAACATGCAAATCACGACACCTAGTCTCACGACCGAGCAGGACAGGCACGCCCACGCTGAGCACGTAGCCGCCGCTCACGCTTCGCAGTCCGCGCTCTGGGCCGTCGCGCCCGGCCACGAGCTGCAGGTGCCACGCGGTACACTGGCCGCGGGCGACGAGGTGCTGCTGAGCGACCTCGCTGAGCACGCGGGCGGCCTGAGTCTTCGAGACCGCATGGCAGCGCTCGTATCGCAGGGCGTGATCGTGCGGGCCGCCGAGCACCAGCACCGACGCGCCGACGTGGGAGCGGCCGATAGCGCGCCCGTCCGGTTCGCGGCGACGGCGGCGCTCACCACCATCGCGCACCACGACGGCCGCACACCCTGCGCGCACGGCACAGCAACCAAGGGCCAGCGCATCCTGCCGAGCGACGTGCACGACGGCATGTCGGGGCTGCTCGAGCTCGAGGCACGTGGGCTGGTCGAGCGCGTGGGCTCAACACCCCGCGAAAACCGGCGGGTCCTCTGACATATGCCCCCCATGTGCGCCGTTTAGTATTGCGACCGCCCCCTTTGAAATCAATTTGGTTTTCAAATCGGTGTTGCGCAGCCATCCCGCGCAACGCGCAACACGGCGCACCCCGACCGACCTCGTCGATTCGCCCTGAATTGAGTCCCTGATGCCGACCACGTCCCGACCCTCGACGCGAAAATCGACCGCAGCCGCGCGCTCAACCCGACCGCGCTCCGACGTGCACCGGGTACTTCCGGTATCTTTCGCCGACCTCGCGCGAAAGGCTGGCGTGCACCGCTCGAGCGTCACCCGGGCCGCGCGCGGGCCGCTAGCTGCGGCAGTGCTGTCGGGCGGGCGAATCGACCTCGGACACCCTGCTGTGCAGGCGTGGCTTGCTCGTGAGCCCGCCGGTGCCGAGCGCTTCGTCACCTTCGAGCAGTTTGCCGCGATGGCCGGCATTTCAGTCGACGAGCTCGAGCTCGAGCGGCACCGCTTCGAGGCTGCGATCGAGCCTGTCTACGACCTCGACCACCCCGCCGTTCAGGCGTTGCTCGCCGGCCAGGGTGTCACCGCATGATTTCGATCTCGTCGACCGCCGTGTGGTTTT
>DASYCR010000504.1:0-2454 GCA_036500095.1 Polyangiaceae bacterium | reverse complement strand
TTCCTCGCCCAGGATGAAGCGCTGCGAGGTGATCACGCGCTCGATTGCCGCTCGAATTGCGCCGGCGAGCTCCGGCTGCAACGTACCGTCGAAGAGCGGAACGCGTTTGGAGCTCTGAGCTTCGTTCACTGGCGGGTCAGCGGCTGATCATCGGGGTGGTCGAGGCATTCGAGCACACCGCGCTCATTTTCGCGATAGCGCCAGCCGCTCTCCGGGCAGCGCAGGTTGCCGTCGTCGTCCCGCTCCCCCAAGCGATGTCCGTGCCGGCCCACGTAGCCCACCCGGCGCGCGGGGATGCCGAGCAGCAGCGCATAAGCCGGGTGCTCGCCCGAGACGACCGCTCCCGCGCCGACGAACGCATAACGCCCGATGTCCGCGCCGCACAGGATCGTCGCGTTGGCGCCGATGGTCGCGCCGCGCCGGACGCGCGTGAGTACGAACAGGTCACGGCGAGAGAGCTCAGCGCGCGGGTTCTTGACGTTGGTGAACACGCACGACGGTCCGCAAAAGACGTCGTCCTCCAGCTCCACCCCCGAGTAGATCGAAACATTGTTCTGGATCTTGACGCGATCGCCGACTTTCGCGCCCGCCGCCACGAACACGTTCTGCCCCAAGTTGCAGTCGCGTCCAACCTGCGCGCCGCCCATCACGTGGCAAAAGTGCCAGACTTTGGTGCCGTCGCCGAGCGCCGCGGGATCGTCCACGCAGGCGCTCGGATGGATGTAGTCCGCGGCCATGACGGCGAGTCTAAACCGAGTTCTCACCCGCGCGTCATCCGATATCCTGCCCGGCGCGCTTGCCGCGCGGCATGGGCAGCGCTACCCGAGCAACCATGAGCACGCACGACGCCCTGCAAATAGGTTCGCACACCTTCGGTTCGCGCCTGATCGTCGGCACCGGCAAATACCCGAGCATCGACGTCACGCGCGAGGCGCTCGAGGCGTCCGGCGCGGAGATCGTGACCGTCGCGCTCCGCCGCGTGGATCTCAAAGATCGCAGTCAGGGCTCGCTGATGAGCCTACTGATGACGAAGCGCTGGACGCTCCTGCCGAACACGGCAGGTTGCCACACGGCGGATGAAGCCGTGCGCACGCTGCGACTGGCGCGCGAGCTCGGCATCGCCGACCTCGTGAAGCTCGAGGTGATCGGCGATCCAAAAACGCTCTACCCCGACAACGAGCAAACCTTGGAGGCCGCCAAGCTGCTGGTCAAAGAGGGCTTCACGGTGCTGCCGTATTGCATCGACGATCCGATCGTGTGCCGGAAGCTCGAGGACCTCGGTTGCTCGGCCGTGATGCCGCTCGCCGCGCCAATAGGCTCCGGGCTCGGCATTCGTAACCCCTATAACCTCCGGATCATCCTCGAGCAGGCCAAAGTGCCGGTGATCGTGGATGCCGGCGTGGGCACGGCCAGCGATGCGGCGGTGGCGATGGAGCTCGGCTGTCACGGCGTGCTGATGAATACGGCGATCGCGCACGCGCGGGATCCCGTGTTGATGGCTTCCGCCATGCGTGAGGCCATCAGCAGCGGTCGCAAGGCGTTTCTGGCGGGTCGCATGCCCAAGCGCTTGTACGCGAACGCATCGAGCCCCGACGCCGGCCTGATCGAATGAGCGAACTCGACGCGGAGGTGGGCGGCGAGCGCTCTGCAAGCGGCTCACGACTAACGGCCTACCAGCGCAAGTTGCTCGTGTTCTTGAGCGTGGCGAGCTTCTTCGAGGGCTACGATTTTTTTGCTTTGACCCAGATTTTGCCGAATTTGCGGCGTGATCTGGGCGTGGGCGTGGCTGGGGGTACGGCGCTCGTCGCGTTCATCAACTTCGGCACGGTGCTGGCGTACGCACTGTCGCGCCAAGCGGATCGCTGGGGGAGGCGGCGCGTGCTCACCACCACGATCGCCGGCTACACGCTGCTCACGTTCCTGTCCGGCCTCGCGCCGAACGTGTATGCGTTCGCCGTGCTGCAGATGCTCGCGCGCGTTTTTCTGATCGCGGAGTGGGTGACCAGCATGGTGATCGCTGCCGAGGAGTACCCCGCGGCGCGCCGCGGCACGATCGTGGGCGTCGTGAGCGCGGCTGCGGGCTTCGGCTCTGTCGTGTGCGCGGGCGTGGTGCCGCTCTTGCTCCACACGCACTACGGCTGGCGGAGCGTGTATTTCGTGGGCGTGGTGCCGCTCTTGTTTGTGGCGTACGCGCGGCGCGGCCTGCGCGAAACGCGGCGCTTCGAGACCGCGCGCGGTGAGCCGCAGGCTTCGCTCTGGGCGATCTGGAGCTCGCCATTGCGCACGCGCATGCTTTTGCTCGCCGCGATCTGGTTCTTGACCTACGTCTGCACGCAAAATGCCGTCACTTTTTGGAAAGAGTTTGCGCTCGCCGAGCGGCACCTCACTGACGACGACGTAGGCAGTGCAGTGCGCTTGGCCGCGCTCGTGTCGATCCCGCTCGCGTTCGCGGCC
>DASYCR010000503.1:0-1738 GCA_036500095.1 Polyangiaceae bacterium | reverse complement strand
GAGCGCCGCGCTCGCGCGACCGATGTCGACCACCACGCCGTCGCTACCGAGTTTCGGTGCTCGAAACTCGACGTCGACCAGATCCGTTGCGCCGTGCAAGCGTTGCGCGGGACCAAAGAGCTCACCGCGAAAGCTATGGGCGATCATCATGTGGCTGCGAACGGAAACGCTGAACATGCTCCTCCAAGTCTAGTGTCGTACTAGCTAGCGTTAGCATAGCGAATGCGCCGGCAGAGCGCTCCGCTCTGCGCGGAGAGCTCGCGGAGTACTTCCGGGAGGGACTCGAAGGAGCTTTCGCCGTCAATCAAGCTGTCGAGCGCGGAGTCCCTGCACAGGCTGAGCGCGAGCTCGAGGCGCTCCCGGTTGCCAAAGCGTGGGCGTGCGTTGGGGCTGACGCGACCGACCTGTGACGAGCGCAAATTCAGGCGATTCACGTGAAAATCACGCCCGAGCGGGACGCTCGGCGAGGCATCGCCGTACCAGCTCAGCTCGAGCAGCGTGCCTTCCGGCGCGAGTAGGCCGAGCGCGCGCCGCAAGCCGGCTTCGCTCGCGCTCGCGTGGACCACGAGATCGCGTGAGCCGCTCGCGCGCTCCGGCGCGCGAAAGCGCACGCCGAGCGCGGCCGCCACGCTCGCGCGCACGGCGAGCAGGTCGACGAGCTCGACGTCTACCGCGGCCTGTTGCCGGAGGAGATACGCGCACAAGCAGCCGAGCACGCCCGCGCCGATCACGGTGATGCGATCACCCAAGCGCGGATTCAAATCCCAAATAGCGTTGACGGCGCTTTCCATGTTCGCCGCGAGCACCGCGCGCCCGCTCGGCACGTCGTCCGGCAGCGGCAGTAGCGCGCTCGCGCCCACCACGTACTCGGATTGGTGCGGATACAGGCAAAACACGAGCTGCCCCGCGAGCTCCCCGCCGCCGGCGACGACGCGCCCGACGCTCGAGTACCCGTACTTGACGGGAGCTGGAAAATCTCCGGCCTGATGCGGGCAGCGCATGCGAGAAAATTCGCTCTCGGGCACGCGACCCTGGAACACCAGCGACTCGGTGCCGCGGCTCACCGCGCTGTAGAGCGTCTGCACGCGGAGCTCACCCGGCCCAGGTGCCGGTACGAACTCGTCGCGGATCTCGCCGACGCCCACGCCGGTGGTCCAAAAGGCACGCGGCTTTCCGCCCAGATCCGTCATGGTTCGCGGCCCCGAGCCTAGCGAGCGAGCGCGTTCTGCGCAAACCTCGGCCGATGCCGGCAGCACCAGCAAAGCGAACGCTCGAGGCCTGGAGCCGCGGACACGCGCTGCTCGCGCTGTGCGCCGCGCTCGCGGCGTGGCGGCTCGGCACGCTCTGGCCGCTTTCGTTGGAAGCCGCGCTCGCGTTTCCGATTTTAGTTTTTCGACACTTGGCGGTGGCGACGCCGAGCGGGCGTCTGGGCGCAGCCAACGGCGTCACCGCGCTGCGCTTGCTGCTGATGCTATGGCTCGCCGTGCGTGCGAGCGATCTCGGCTCGCTGGTCACGGGAGCGATCGTCGGCCTCGTGTTCGCGCTCGACGCCGTAGACGGTTGGCTCGCGCGGCGACGGAACGAGGCCTCCGAGTTCGGCGCCCATTTCGACATGGAGACGGACGCTTTGCTGGTGCAGGTCAGCGCGTTCGTGCTCCTGCAGCTAGGACAAGCCGGACGCTGGATCCTGCTCGCCGGAGCCCTGCGCTACCTCTACGTCATCGCGACCTGGCTCATG
>DASYCR010000502.1:0-2256 GCA_036500095.1 Polyangiaceae bacterium | reverse complement strand
CTTGGTATCCCGGACAGCCGTGAGTACCCGCTGCGCGCAGAGACGCGCCGCGACTTCTTGCGCTGGACTCGAGACCCTCACGACCGCGTGCGTGACGCGCACGGTTTCCGGCCGGTCGAACTCTTGCCAGCGCGCCGCAGTGAGAGCTTCGACTTCCGCGTCCGTCGGCGGGCCAAGGGCTTCAGCGTCGAACTTGAGCGCCGCAAGAATCGCGCGAGCTCGCGCGGCGCGCTCTGCGACGCGCGGATAGCCGCTGTCAGTCAAGCTGTCGCGCGCCGCCAGCGCGAACAGCGCGTCGGTGATTGCTCGATCGCGGGCGACTCGGACCGCTACATGCTGCGCCTCGGCTATGCCTCGCACGGTGGAAGCAGAGATATCCTCGTCGGCAACGCGTGCGACAACTCCCGGCGCAAAATGCGCGTTGATGAGCCCGGCATCGTGGCTGCGCGCGCACGCGAGCAGCGCGAGGCACGCAGCCGCGAGCAGTACCTTTGTCATCGTGAGCCGGACCTCGGACGCAGTAGCTCGGTTGACGAGTACAGGACCAGGCCGCCCACGATCAGCCAGTAAATCGCCACTGCGTCGCGGTGAGCGCCGAGCGCAATGATCCCGAGCCAGAATGCGACAGCAGCACCTAACAACAGAAGCACGCTGAGCGCGTCAATCGCCTTGTTCATGGCTCGAACAGTGCCCGTCGGCGTCGGTCAATCTACCTCGCCCGCCCGCGCGTCGCAGCATTCAGCGCACGACGAGCCACAAAAACCCAAGCCCGAACACCAAGGCCAAGATAGACATGGGCACGAGCGCCGCGTTCAGTCGCTCGCCAACCGCCGCAGAAGCCCTGTTTTTTTGCCCGGTCTCGAGTGCCACTCGCGCGCCCTGGCCGATCAACGCGATTGCGACCAAGGCGGCGGCCGAATGCCCAAACAGCGCTCGCTCCGGTTCGTGAATGCGATAGGCGGAGAGCAATGCTCCGAGCGCGCCCACGACGCTCAGCCCGGCGATCAAGCTGGCGGTAAGAGGCAGCTTCGCGCGTGCCTCGAGCAGGGCACCCGCGATCACGTTGGGCGCGTCTTCGGGTACCGCGCTCCGCCGCCGTTGGACCCCCCAACCGAGGGCATACAACATGAAGCCGAGCGCTCCGAGTGCCGCGAGCACGGGGTCGAGGTGAGCCGGCGAGAGCTCGGTGCCGAGCAGGTACCAGGTGAGCAGGGAGCACCCCAAAAAGCCGTACACGCCGAGACAGCGGCCCAGCACGGTCCGCGCACCGCCGAGCAACGCCGCACTCAGCAAGCACAACAGGGTGGCGCCGGCACACAGCCTCGTGAGGAACGGCGTACCGCGCGATGCGACCGGAAGCGCCACGCTGATCACCCACGCGTACACGCCCGGCAAGACCGTATGCGCTCGTTCTTGCAGAGCACGCGTGCTCACGTCGCGAGAGGTTTGTGACGCGCTCGACGCGACCGCCACAGGCTACTTGCCCTTTCGATCCGAATTCTCGACGAGGCGCAGGAAGGAGAGAACGGCGTGCCCCGTTCCGCCCTTCGGGTACATGCCTTTGGCGCGATCCGCCAGGACAGGGCCGGCAATGTCGCAATGAATCCAGGGCGCTTTGCCCACGAATTCGCGCAAAAAAAGCGCCGCAGTGATCGAGCCGCCCCAGCGATCGGCCGTGTGCTTCAGGTCGGCGACGTCGCTCTTCAGTTGCTCGCCGAGATCCTCGAGCAATGGCATGCGCCAGAACGCTTCACCCGCCTCGCGCGCCGCGGTCGAGAAGGCTTCGGCGAGAGGATCTGCGCTCGCATAGAAAGCGGAGCACGTCTTACCGAGCGCAACGAGCGCAGCGCCCGTGAGCGTCGCGGCGTCTACGATCAAATCCGGCTTGAGGCGGACGGCGTACGCGAGAGCATCTGCCAGCACGAGGCGCCCTTCGGCATCCGTGTTGATGATCTCGACGGTCTTGCCATCGAGCGACTTGAATACGTCCGCGGGGCGATAGGCCGCGCCGTCCGGCATGTTTTCAGCGGCGCCAACCAACACGTGCACTTCGACGTTCGGGCGAACCAGGGCCACGGCCGCCATCAAGCCGAGCACGGCGGCCGCGCCGCCCATGTCGGACTTCATTTCCCCCATGCCCGCGGCCGGTTTGATGCAGAGGCCCCCGGAATCGAAGGTCAAACCCTTGCCCACGAACACGAGCTTCTTGTGCTTCTTCTTCGGCACATAGCTCAGGTGGATGAAGCGAGGCTCGTT
>DASYCR010000501.1:0-11371 GCA_036500095.1 Polyangiaceae bacterium | reverse complement strand
CGGCTTGATGCAGCTGATGCCGACGACGATCGAGCGCATGGCGGTCCTCCTGCAAGAGCCCACGGCGAGCGCGAGCTGGCGGAGCCCAGCACAAAACCTGCGCTTCGGCGCCGCTTACTTGGCGAAGCTCCTTGCCTGGCTGGGTGGCGATCGCGTGCTCGCCGTCGCCGCGTACAACGCGGGGCCGGACGTCGTCTATCGCTGGCTCGACGCGAAGGCGGCACTCAGCACGGATTTGTTCGTCGCGCACATCCCCTTCGCCGAAACGCGCGAGTACGTGGAGCGCGTGCTCGGCAACGAAGCGCGCTACGCGTACCTGAGCGGCGGTGAAGCGGCAGTGCAGCCGCTCGCGCTCGATCTGCCCAAAGGCGTCACGCGCGCCAGCGACGCGTTCTAGAGCGTATCTCATAACCAGCTTCGCTGGTCATGAGGCGGGCTTCGCCCGCTGCGCTGCTTCGCAGCGCTGCTCTAGCTCTGTCCTCGGGGGCGTCCCACCCCCGGAAAAACGGCTGCGCCATTTTTCTCCCCTCACGCGCTTCGCGCGTGCCTAGAGCTCTTCACGTGCTCGTGATGTGACGAGATACGCTCTAGAACTTGCCAGGGTCGCGCGCGGCCTCGTGGAGCAAGGCAAAACCTGGTACCTCCGGTCCATCGGCTGCCAAGTGGGCCGCGAACGCGTCGCGCAACACGAGCTCGGCCAGCTTGCCGCGCGGAGAAAACCCCCATTCGGCTTCTTGGGACATGTCGTTCGGATCGGCATACAGCCGCCACACGAAGAAGCCAGCAAACCATGGCTGATCGATGAATGCCGACAAGAGGGCGCGATATGCGGCGGCTTGCGCGCGCTGATCGGGCACGACGTGGCTCATGTGATCGGGCCACTCCCAGGGACGCACCGCGGGATCCTTGCGCGTCGTGTAACCGAACTCGGTGAACAGGATTGGCTTGTGCCACCTTTCCGCGAGCGCCTGCACGCGCTCACGCACGGCTCGTCCTCCGCGCATCAGCTCTTGCTCGTCGGCACCGTCCTTGTCTGCCAACGGGAAGAAAGCGTTGATGCCGATCACGTCGAGCTCGCCCAGGATCACGGTGTCCTCCACGTCGTCCCAGTTTCCGGCATAGGTGAGTAGACCAGGAAAAACCTTGCGCACGTTTTTGACGATCGGAAAAAAGCTGGCCGCGTGCGCGGTCGTGAGCCAGCTGCGAAGCTCGATGCCGAGCGCGAGCATGTCGACGTCGCAGCTCTGGGCAAGCTCGGCCCAACTGAGCAAAAAGCGTTCGTAGTTTTGCGCCCAGCGTTGCCAGCTCGCGTCGGTGCCGGGGTCGATTTCGCCGCGCCATTCGCCGCTCTCGACCCACAAGTGCGGAACGAGCATGACCCGCAGGCCAGCCGCGTGGGCCGCGCGGATCGACTTGGAAAGCGCGATCCGATTGGCCGCCAGCGGCGCCTCGAAGTCCAAGGAAATGCCCGTCGAATGAGCGTCCCAGACGCGCGCAAACGGCGTGAGGCTCACCCACGTGGCGCCGAGCCGCTTTGCCTCGCGCAGCGTCGCCGCGAAGCTCGCGCTGCCGTAACCCCGGTCCGGGTGGAGCGCGCTCTCGATCGGACCGATCGTGATGCCGCGCACGGCACCGAGCTCGGAACTCTGCCAGGCGAGGGCGCCATCTGCGAGCTTGGCGCGCACGGCCGCTGCGGCGTTCGTCGCGCGGTTGCTCGACGCGGGAGAGACGCGCTCCGCCGCAAGCCCCGCGTCGCTGCGCGACAGCTCGAGCCAGGCGAGCGCAGAGAGCGTCGCCGCGCGCGCCACGCTGCGGCGCAGGTCAGCCATATTTCGCCCGATACAGGCGCGTGAGCGCGGCGTCATCGAGCGCGAGCAGATTCGGAATGACGAGATCGGCGCCCGCGGCGAGCAGCTCCTGCTCCGGGTAGCTGTGTCCCACGGCGACACAAGTCAGACCGGCGGCGCGTGCCGCCTCGATGCCGGCGAGCGAGTCCTCGATCACGAGCGCGCTCTTGGCCCGCTCGCCAATCAGCTCGCTCAGCGCCCGCACGCCGAGCTCGTAGCCGTGCGGATCCGGCTTGGACGCGCGCGTGTCTTCGGCGGCAATCACGGTGGCGACCAAATCCTGCACGCCGAGCGCCGCCAGACCGAGTTCGATCTCGTCGCGCAGCGCGCCGGAGACGATGCCCACGGGGCCAACCTGGGCGCGCCGCCGGATCAACTCGGCTGCGCCCTCGAACAGCGGCAGTGATCGCTCGGCGCGCGCGCGATAGAGCGGGCGCTTGCTCGCGACGAGCGCCGCAACGCGAACGCTGTCCGCCGCCTGACCGCTATCACGCAAGATGGCACGAAACGCGCCGACATCGTCGAAGCCGAGATATTTTTCCCAGTAAGCGGCTTCGCTGAGCGTGATACCGAGCGGGGCGAGCGCGTCTTGGAACGCGGCCAAGTGGACGGTCTCGTCGTTGGCGAGCACGCCGTTGTAGTCGAACAGAGTCGCGGGAAACATCGTGGGCTGTAGCGGCTAGAGCGGTTAAAATCGTCGGCCGGTGGCTCGCTTGCAGAAACGGACTGCGGGTTGCGTCGGCGAGCCTAGTGTGTCAGGTTCCCCCGGCTAAAAATCAGGGAATATGCGAGTCGTAACACATGAGTAAGGGCGATCTCCTCGAAATGGAGGGCGTGATTCAAGACGCTCTCGGCGGCGGCCAGTACAACATCAAGGTCGACCAAGGCGGAGCCATTGTGCGCGCTCAGCTCTCGGGGCGCATGAGGCGCCATCATATCCGCGTCTTGCCAGGGGATCGCGTGCGCGTCGCGGTTTCTCCGTACGATCTCTCGCATGGGCTGATCGTCTACCGCGGCAAGTGAAACGAGCGGCATGTTGGCCGCTCGCGGTGCTCCTGTTCGCCGCTTCGTGTTCACGATCGCGTGAGGCCGAGCGCCGCACCGACTCGCGGCCAATCGCCGCCGCCGAGCCGGCGCTCTCGCCGCCTGATGCTGGACGCTTGCCGGCGCTGCTCTATTTGCCCGACGGCGGAGACGTCGTCCAGAGCGGCGCTCGCCCGAACTTCCTGCCAGGCACGCCAGCCGTGCCGAGCGCGCGTTGTCCGCCGGAGATGGTCGACGTGCGTGGCCGCTTCTGCATCGATCGCTACGAAGCGACGCTCGTGGACGCCAAGCTCGGGCGCCTACTGTCGCCCTACTTTCACCCGACGCGCGCGCAAACGAAGGCATCGCTACGCGAGTGGTCGGAGCTCGCGCGCGGTTCGCCGGTTCCCGTTCCATCGCCGCCGAGTTTTCAACTCGACGAGGACTTCGAACCCAGCGCCGAGTCCCGTGCGGACAGCACCCCGAGCGGCTATTTGAGCGGAGACATCGCGGCCGTCGCTTGCCGCAACGCGGGCAAGCGGCTGTGCACCCTCGACGAGTGGGTCTTTGCGTGCAGAGGCGAGGCGGCTCGCAAGTTCCCGTACGGCGATCACTTCGAAGACGGAAAGTGCAACGTGTTTCGCGAAGCGCATCCCGGGCAAATCCTGCACGGGGACATGTCCACCGGGCATCTCGATCCGCGCCTGAATTCGGTGGACGGTACGAAAGGCCCGTTGCTTCGAAAAACGGGCGGCACGCCGAGCTGCCGCAGCGACTGGGGCGGTGACTCAATCTACGATATGGTGGGCAATCTCGACGAGTGGGTGCAAGCCGAGCCGGGGGCGTTCCTAGGCGGCTTCTATTCACGCAGCACCCGCGAGGGCTGTGACGCCAAGGTGAGCTCCCATCCGCGCTCGTACTTCGACTACAGCCTCGGCACGCGTTGCTGTCGGTGACAAGCGTTCGGGTGCACCGGCCTCCAGGCCTGATTAGCAGAAAATGTGGGTGTCTGTAAGTGCGTATCTTACCATTCGATCTCGATGTCGCTTCCAACCCAAATCCGCCGAGAAATCCAACGATCCCGCGTACCCACGAGCTGTGCCTGGTTGCTCGCCAGCTTGGTCAGCCTAGGGCTGATTGGCTGCGGTCACCCGGTTCAGCGAAAACTGGAGGGGCGTTGGTTGGGCGAAGCCGTCGAGAATTTCGACCAGAAAGACATGGCCGCGGCCACGGGTTGGGCGCGCGGATTGAGTCTCGAATTCGCGGGCTCACGCGTGACCGTGGCGGTCCCCGCGGAAGAGCCACGCACCGGAAAGTACGCAGTGCAAAGCGTGCGTGAGAACAACGTCGAACTCGCGGTCACGCGCCAGGACGGCTCGGTTGACAAAGCGAGCCTGAAGCTCGACGACGATCGCAACATGCGCTTCTTGGTCGGTGACACCAAAGCGATCGTGCTGCGCCGCGAGTAGTCGCCTAGCGCGATAGCTCGAGGATGCGCGTGAAGGTGGTGCCTTCCAGCGAGTGAGCGAAGGTCACGCTGCGCAAGCCCTGGGCAGCGCAGGCCTCGACGGTCGGAGTGAGCGGAGGGCCGAACATCACGTTGTCGATCTCGCCCTGGCCAGTTACGCGCAAGGTCATCCCCGTCTTCATGGTCACGGCGACGCCGTTCTCGCCTTCGCTACGGAAGCAGCGCTCGACGATCGCGACCGCCGGGCTGACGCCGGCTTCGACGTCGCCGATCGATAGTTGAGCTGGCAGCACTGCCGGTTCGTTCGCGGACGGCGCGGGCGCAGGTGCCGGCTCGGCCGACGTGACGGGGTCGGCCTTTTTGGCTTGGATCGGCGGGTATGCCGCGTGAATCACCGCGTGTTGTGAGGTGGGACCAGCGGCGTTGGCGACGACCGAAGCGTTGCCTTCGAGCTTGCCGATGCGGCCATCGAGCGCGAACTCCCCGCGCGAGCTCGCCCGCAGCAAGAACTCGGCGCTGTTACGGACGTCGCGCGGCTCCACCGCAACGATGCCTTCGCTGACCTCGAGCACGACGCGGTCGCCCGTGCGCTCCACGCGGAAAGCCGTCCCGTGCACGGCGAAGCGCATGCCGCCGACTTCGACCGCGAACGTTTCTGGCGTTTGGCTCGGCGTGACCCGTGCGCTGAGGCTGCCGCTCTCGAGCTTGACGGTGAGATGCGCACCCTGCTCGGCGATCGCTGCGCTCGAATGCCGAGCGAGCGTCCAGCGCGCGCGACCGGCATGCTCGACGCTGCGCGGCTCCTCGCTCGAGCTGACGAGCACGGCGAGCGCCAGCGCATCGCCGTTCAAGGGCTCGTTTGCGGCGGGCCGAGGGAGTGGGCGGCTCTCACGAAGCTCTGCTTTGGATTCGCCCGCTCGCGGCGAAACATGCGTGAAGACCCCGTAAGCCGCGGCGGCCGCCACGGCGACGCCCGCCCAGGCCAGCCAGGGCGTTGGTGTGCGCGACGCGGGCTTTTGCGTAGACAGCTGGCTCATCAGCCGCGTTTCAAGCCGATCCAGGTCGAGCTCCGGCGTGCCTTGAGAGCGCACCTCGGCCACGAGCTTACGTAGCGCGTCCTCGCGAGGCGAGCTCACGTCGGTTCTCCTTCGCGCTCGCCGGCGGGCGCCGCGCTGAGCTCGCGTGAGATGGCGGCCAGCGCAGGTTCATTGTCGAGCTGGGCGAGTAACTCTCGCCGGGCGTAGAACAAACGCGTGCGAATGGTCAGCACCGGTGAGCCAACGACCCGCGCGATCTCGGCTGGCGGCAACCCTTCGATCTCGTGCAGGACGAATACGGTTCGCTTCTTCTCGCTCAAGCCTTCGAGCAAGCGATAGAACGCGCTAACACGACGTTGTCGAGCGAGCGCGTCGTCCGGGAGCTCGCGACCGTCTGCGGGGGCGAGCGTGTCCGGCAGCTCACCGAGCACGGGGCGGCTGCGCGCGGCGCGCCGATGCATCAAGACGACGTTGACGGCCACGCGGTAGAGCCAAGTAGAAAAGCGCGCTTCCGATCGGAAATCGCGAATGCTGCGGTGAACCTGGAGGAAAACCTCTTGCACGAGGTCGTCGAGATCGCTGCTCTGGCCGAGCATGCGCTGGACCAAGCGCGCGACGTCGGTCCGATGGAGTCTGAAGATCTCCCGAAAGGCGGCGTTGTCACCGGCCTTGCACCGCTCGACCAAGTCCCGCACGTCCGACACGAGCCGGAGCGTAGCTCGCTCTGGGTCGCCAAAGGTGGGATAGCGGGGGGTTTCGAGTACGGCAGCGACACTCACGGCAGTTGGATGCGCGTGAGTGCCACAGTTTTCAAGCTCGGCGTAGTAACGGTGTGGCATCTCTGCCAGGCACGGGTCGCTCCGTCCCGCGAAGCCGGCTTAGAAAAGAGCCCGAAGCTCGACAGGCTTCTTCTTTTTTTGCTCGAGTACGCGATTGAGCGCTCGCAACAAGCGGGTCTTGGCGGCGCCGGAGATCGGCTTGCCCGAGCTGGCTCCAGCGACCAGGCGCGGCGTCACTGCTCGGCCCGAGCGCGGCTTGGCCGGCTTTTCGCCCTCCGCGGGCTTGCTTTCGGCTTTTTTTGCCTGGCGCCGGGCCAGGCGCGTCTGGCGATCCTCCGGGCGTAGACGCTCGAGCGCGCGAGACGCGACGATCAGGCGCCGGGGATCAATCTTGTTTTCGCTCAAAAATTGGCTGAACTTGTTCGCCATGCGGGCTTTCTCCGAGGCGAGAGCCGCTCAGGGCCCGCGCGGGGCCGGGGAACATAGCGAACGAGCCGGCTGAGGTCCAGGGACTCCATCCGCGGCACGAGCTTCGCCATTTTGAGCGCTACACTGGCCTCGGACGATGCAGGACAGCGAGGCGCGACAGATTCGGCTAGCTGCGGCGTTCGTTCGTTCGTGCGCCGCGCCCTCGACCGTCGGGGTCGTACTCGGTTCCGGGCTCGGGGCATTCGGCGATGAGCTCGGCGAGGTGGTCAAGGTCCCGTACGCGCTGATCCCGGCCATGCCGCGCTCGACGGTGGTCGGGCACGCGGGCAACCTGTGCCTGGGCGAGGTCTCCGGCGTGCGCGTCGCTTGTCTCCAGGGGCGCGTGCACGCCTACGAGGGCCATACGCTGTCCCGAGTGGCATTCGGTGTGCGTCTGCTGGCGGAGCTCGGCTGCCAGAGCGTGCTCTTGACCAACGCCGCGGGTGGCATCGCCGCGAACCTGACCCCGGGGGCGCTGATGCTGATCACCGATCACATCAACCTGATGGGTGATAGCCCGCTCACCGGTCCAAACTATGGAAGCGGTCCGCGCTTTCCGGATCTGACGCAGGCCTACGATCGCGAGCTCGCGACCGCGGCGCTGGCCGCGGCGCGCGCCGGCAACCTCGAGCTTCACTCCGGAGTCTACGCCGCGCTGCGCGGACCGAGCTACGAGACTCCGGCGGAGATCCGTATGCTACGCACGCTGGGCGCCGACGCGGTCGGCATGAGCACGGTGCCGGAGGTGATCGCGCTCCGGCAGATCGGTCTCAGAGTAGCGGCGATCAGCTGCATCACCAATCTGGCGGCGGGCATCTCGCCGCGCCCGCTCGACCACGCCGAGGTCGAGGCGACCGCGCGGCGCACGCGCACGGCGTTCGTCGGGCTCTTGTCGCGCTGGGTCAAGCTCGCCGCGGAGCTCACATGAACTCGATATTGCCGCCAGAGTTGAGCGAGCTCGTGGCGGCCGCGCGCGACGTGCGAGAGCGTGCCTACGCGCCCTATTCGGCGTTTCGCGTGGGCGCCGCCGTGCGCGCGGGTTCTGGCCGAGTGTTCGTGGGCTGCAACGTCGAGAACAAGAGCTACGGCGGCACCATCTGCGCCGAGCGCGCCGCCATTTTGCAGATGGTGAGCGCGGGCGAGACCATGCTGGTCGCGGTCGCGGTGTTCACCGACGCCGAGACGCTGGCAATGCCCTGCGGTCTGTGCCGCCAAGTGATCGCCGAATTCGAGCAAAGCGCGCAGGTCTTGGCGGCCAATCCGCGGGAGTTCAAGCTGCTCGCTTTCAGCGCGCTGTTTCCCGATCCGTTCGTGCTTTCGCGATGACGAAGCCGCCGCTCTCCCCCCAAGATCGAGTCGTACCCGGCGACCCGCCGGAGCTCATCGTGTACGACCGCCTGCAACCGTGTCCGTATTTGGACGACCGCGTCGCGCGTATGCCGCTGCGCATTCCAGCGCGCGTGCTCGACCGCGAGGAGCTCGAGCGGCGCCTCTCGTCGGGCGATCGCCGACAGGGAATCTTTCTCTATCGAACGTCGTGTCCCGGTTGCCAGGCGTGCGAGCCGATTCGCATCGAGGTCGCGAAATTCCACGCGAGTCGCGCGCAGCGCCGCGTACTCGAGCGCGGCGACCGCTCGCTGTCAGTGGAGATCGCCGAGCCGCTAGCCGATGAGCGCCGAGTCGCCCTGTACAACGCTCACAAGGAGGGTCGCGGCTTGTCGAGCGGGCGCGACGCGATCGATCTCGACGGCTACCGCGAGTTTCTCGCGGTCAGCTGCTGTGAGACGTTCGAGCTGCGTTATTCGTTCGCCGGGCAGCTGGTAGGCGTGGCGTTGGTCGATCGCAGCCGGGAGGCGCTCTCGGCCGTATATTGCTATTACGATCCCCGGGTCGAAAAGCTCAGCATCGGTACGTTTTCGATCTTGAAGCAGGTCGAGCTGTGTCGGCTGTGGCGGCTCGAGTACCTGTACCTCGGCCTGTACATCGCCGATTCCCCCCGCATGCGTTACAAAGCCCGCTTCAGGCCGCACCAGCGCCGCATCAACGGGCAGTGGTTGGAGTTTGCGGGCTGACCCACTCGTCCAAACCGCGACGAGCACCCTCTTGGGGAGCAGGGGCAAAGCCCCGCTAGACGGCATTTTCAGTTTCGGCTCAACGGATCACGGAGTGGAGCTGAAGCCCGAACCAAAACACGAGCCGGCGAATCCGGCGCATGCTTTCCTGCAGGTAGGACTAGCCGCGCGATCGTCTCAGCTCAGAACTTCGCAAGAGCAAAAGAAACCCAAAGCTAGTCGAGCGTGCGGGCTTCGGCTTCTTCGATTTGCGCGAGCGCGGCGGCCAGCGCGTCCTTGGCTCGCTCGAGCGAAGCGCGATCATCGGTCCACTTGCTGCGCGCGCGTTCGAGCGAGCCGCGATCCTTGCTCAGATCTTGCTGCGTGCTGTCGAGCGAGGACTTGGTGGCCGAGAGCAGCGCCTCGAGCGCCGTGTTGCGCGTCCCCTGATCGCCGACCGTCTTCTTCAAGACCTCGAGCTCCTCGATCTTGCCTTCGAGATCCGAGCGTAGCTCGCGGATGGTATTTTCGCGCGCGGCCAACGCTTCGTTCGTCGTCTTGAGTTTGTCGGTTTGGGTCTCGAGCTGGCTCGAAAGCTCGGATTCGCGCGCGGCGAGCTGCCTCGAGGCGGCTGCCTGGGCGTCCTCCAACTCTTGGGCGAGCTCGGCGCGCAGGCTGGTGAGCGTTTCTTCGTGAATGCGATTCAGCTCGGATTCGCGACTGGCAACGGCGCTCTCGCGCGCCGAAGCCGCCGCGGACTCCGCTGCCGCGAGCGCGCGATCTCGTTCTGCTTCGACCTCCGCCCGTGTGCGCGCAGCGGCGGCTTCGATGTCGCGCGCGCCCTGCACTTGGGCCTCGCGCACGGCGTCGGCTTGAGCTTCGCGCGCGTCGGCCAGGGCCTGCTCGTGGGCGGCGGTGGCGGCGCTCGCTTGCTGCTCGTGCGCCGCGCTAGCGGCGGCGTGGGCGTTTTGGGCGGCGTTGAGCTCTTCGCTCTTGGCGTCCAGGTCGAGCTTGAGCTTGTCGCCCTTACGCTTGAAATCGTCCGCGCGCTTGCTGGCTTGCTCTTTGTCGCTCTTGGCCGCGTCCGCGGCCTTCGACATTTCGGCCGCGCCCTTTTCGAGCTCGCTGATGGTGTCGTGTAGATCGGCTTTGTCGCGCTCGAGCGTGAGCGCGCCGTCGCGCAGCGCGAGCAGCTCTTTTTCCTTGTGTGAGAGCTGATCGCGAATCTCGAGGATCTCTTTGTCCTTCTTGTTCAGCTGCTCGCGCAGGTCGAGAAATTCGCGCGCAGTGCCGGCACCCTTGGCGGGCCCCGAACTGCTCGTCGCAAGCTTGCTCTTGGTCTCGTTGAGTTCGCGCTGTAAGCGCTGAACCTCGCTGTCCTGCGAGGCGCCGCGCTGGAGCGCCTCTTCGAGCTCGCCTAGCTTCGAGCTCGCCCGGCGCGCGTCGTCTTCGAGCTCCTTGATGCGCGCACGCTGTTGCTCGAGCTCCTCGCGATGCTTGCCGACGTCGCCGATATCGGCCGCGCGCGGTACGACCGAGACCGGCCTCGGCGACGGACGGACCGACGGCGCGCGACTCGGGGGTTGGCTCGAGATCGCGGTCGGCGGTGCGGCGGATTGAGGCTCTAGATCCCTGAGCGAGACCGCGGATTCTTCCTCGCTCACCTCCGCCTCGTCGATTTCGATCGCCTCGGAATCGATGACTGCGTCGGAGGGCGGCGGGCTCGACGCGCCGCGCATGCTCATGACTTCGGCTTCGCTGATCTCCACGCCGGCGTCGGACGGTGGTGGGCCCTCCACGAGGTTGCCGAACGCTTGCTCGGCGAAATCGTTCACGTCGGCGTCTGCCAGGCTCTCGCGGGAAGTGCTCACCACGGGCGCGTCACTCTGATGCGCGCTGACCTCGGCTTCCTCGATTTCGATGTCGTCATCCATCACGATGGCTTCATCGCTGGTCGACTCGGGCGCCTGTGTCTCGCTGCTCAGCGCGACGAACGCTTGGATGCGCGCGAGCAACGCCGCGAAGGAGATCGGCTTTTTGACGTAGTCTTCGGCGCGTGTGCGCAAGCGGCGATGCTGCTCGAAGGTCTCTTCCGTCGAGTCCGCGCTCATGATGATCAGCGGAACATCCTTGAGCGCCGCGTCGCGTTTCAGTTTGTTGCAAACCGAAAAGCCGTTCATGCGCGGGAGCTCGATCGAGAGCAAGATCAGATCGGGCTTGTCCTTGGCGGCTGTCTGCAAGCCTTGATTGGCGTCCTCCACGACGGACGTCTCACAGCCGAGCTGGCCGAATCCGCTCTTCAGCTCTTGTGCAAACCCAGCGTCACTCTCGAAAACCAGAATCTTTTTCGACATCAGCGATCGTTCGTGGTGCGCGTGCAGCGGGCGAAGGCGAGTAAGCCCGCACGATATCCAGCGCCTCCCTGAGGGTCAAACCTTACGACTCGGCCCTGCAAACGCCCGCAAACGGCGGCGCTTTCGCTGAGTTCGGGTGAGACTCGGCCGTGTTTCCAGATTGAGACGGGTTAACCGGGAGCTCGGCGCGCCGCCTTTTCGGCGTGTCCGCTCTGGCCCGCGCGGGCTGACATCACCGCGAGCAGCTCGGGCAGTTCGACTCCGCGCGCGCGCAAGCCGACGAGCAAGTGGAAGAGCAGATCGGCGGCTTCGCTCGCCACCCGTTCCTTCGATTCCGAGGCGAG
>DASYCR010000500.1:0-3483 GCA_036500095.1 Polyangiaceae bacterium | reverse complement strand
CGAAGAGCAAGAAGTAGCGATAACCTGAGCTAGCAACGGCCGTGGACATACTCTCGTGTCCACGGCCGCCTTCGTTTTGTGAGCCTTCACGCGCCGGGTGTGGGTGCGCTGGAGCCACCAGACAAAGGCTCGCGGTTGCTGCGTCTGGCGGAGGGGCCTTTACAGCTTCGGGATCCCAGGAAAGAATGGGTAACTTGGACCTCAAAGCGCGCCAAGTCACCGCTTGCCGGAATCTCGTGGGAGCTCTCTGGCAGGCGCCCGCTGCCCCTGAAACCCTGCAAGTCACCAGCCCCTGGACTGGCGAGGTCATTGGCACCGTCGGCATGTCGGGCGACGCCGATGTCGAGGCGGCCGTTGCTGCTGCGCGTGGCCCTGCGGCGGTTTGGGGGAAGACACCGATCAAGGAGCGGGTGCGCCCGCTCGCGCGCTTTCACGAGCTCGTGACCAAGCATCGCGCGGAGTTGTCGCAGACCATTTCGCTCGAGTCGGGCAAGACGCCGGCCGAAGCGGAAGCTGGCCTGCTTCGCGGCCTCGAGGTCGTGGAATTTGCGCAGAGCCTGCCGAACCTGGACCGCGGCGGCGCGCTCGAGGTGTCGCGCGGGGTGTCGTGCGAGTACCGGCGCGAGCCGCTGGGCATCGTGGCGGGCATCACGCCCTTCAATTTCCCGGCCATGGTGCCGATGTGGATGTTCCCGATCGCGCTCACGCTGGGCAATGCGTTCATCCTCAAACCATCGGAAAAAGTACCGCTCGCGGCCTGCCGGTTGGGCGAGCTGATGCTCGAAGCAGGCTACGCGCCGGGCCTATTTTCGCTCGTACACGGTGATCGCCGCGCGGTCGCAAGTTTGGTCGATCATCCCGAGGTGCGCGCGGTGGGCTTCGTCGGCTCCACGCCGGCAGCGCGGGCCGTGCACGCGCGTGCCACGAGTCAAGGCAAGCGCGCGCTCTGCCTCGGCGGCGCCAAGAACCATTTGATCGTCGCCCCCGACGCGAATGAGGCCATCACCGTGCGCGCGGTGGTGGATTCCTTCACCGGTTGCGCGGGTCAGCGCTGCATGGCGGGCAGCGTGCTGGTCGTGGTCGCGGGCGCCGAGCGCTTCGTCGAGAAAGTGGTGGCCGCTGCGAGTCGCATCCAGCTAGGCGCCGAGATGGGCGCGCTGATCGACCGCGCCGCACACGAGCGCTTGCGTGAAGGTCTTGCTCAAGCCGAGCGAGACGGCGCCAGCGTGCTGCTCGACGGTCGTAAACAGCTCGCGCCAGCCGGCTATGAAGCGGGCAATTGGCTCGGTCCGAGCGTGCTCGATCACGTGAGCCCGGGCATGCAGTGCGCGGAGCTCGAGCTGTTCGGACCGCTGCTCTCGGTGATCCGCGTCGGTACGATCGACGAAGCCTTGGCGCTCGAAAGCCACAGTCCATACGGCAATGCCACCAGCATTTTCACGCAAAGCGGCGCCGTCGCGAGCTACGTGGCCGACCGCGCCACGAGCGGCATGGTCGGCGTGAATGTGGGCGTGCCCGTCCCGCGCGAGCCGTTCTCCTTCGGCGGCACGAAGGATTCGAAATTTGGTCAGGGTGACATGACCGGACCGGCCGGCGTCGAGCTCTGGAGCAATCTGAAAAAAATCACCACACGCTGGGCAAAGTCCGAAGACGCCAATTGGATGTCGTGAATAGGCAACGCCGAAACCCGAAATTGCCGGGCGGGGTCGAGTGGACCAGCTCGCGTGAAAGGGGACCATTGACCGAGAAGTCGCCGCATAAGAGGCCTAAGGCCATCGTGCTCACCTCGCATCCGGGGGGGCACGGGCCAAAGCCGGTGCCCGTCGTGTGGGGCGCCAAAGATCCGATGACGCGCGGTCCGCTCATCGGTACCGTGACCAACAAGGCGCAGCGCAACGTGATCGGCACGCACGCCGGCTCGTACTCGGTGTACCGCGCGGTCGCTGTCGCCGCGGGCGCGCTCGATCCGTTGCGCAAACCCGATCTGACCAATACGGCGCCAACTCATGCGATCGGTCCGCACCCGAGCTGGTTCGATCCGACCAAGATCGTCTCGCTCGACCCGTTTGGCGCCGTTGTGAGCGCTGTTTTTCAGCCCTATTTCGAGCAAGGCTACGACATTCGTCCGACCATCGCGGTGACGCGCGCGCACATTCAACTGCCTGAATTGGAGGACGCGATCGAAGCGGGCCGCCTCGAAGTCGATGGGCACGTGCTCAAGACGGGCGGCTCGGTCGTGGTGGTGAAGGCCGCGCTCGAGCCCGTTTGGTATCTGCCTGGCGTAGCCGCGCGCTTCGGCTGTGAAGAGGCGGATCTGCGCCGCACGTTATTCGAGCACACCGCGGGCATGTTCCCGGAGCTCGTTACGCGCACTGATTTGGAGGTCTTTCTACCGCCGATTGGCGGCGCCACCGTGTACATGTTCGGTGATGTTTCGAGCATCGCAGATCCGAACAAGCCTTTGGCAGTGCGCGTGCACGACGAGTGCAACGGCTCGGACGTATTCGGCTCGGACATCTGCACCTGTCGTCCGTACTTGGCGCACGGCATCGAAGAGTGCGTGCGTACGGCGCAAGCGGGCGGCTCGGGTGTCATCGTGTACAACCGGAAGGAGGGCCGCGCGCTCGGCGAGGTCACGAAATTCCTGGTCTATAACGCGCGAAAACGCCAAGCCGGCGGTGATCGCGCCGAGCAATATTTCGCGCGCACCGAGTGCGTCGCGGGCGTGCAAGACATGCGCTTTCAAGAGCTGATGCCAGATGTGCTGCACTGGCTCGGCATCACCAAGATCGACCGCTTCGTGTCGATGAGCAACATGAAGCACGACGCGGTCGTGCGCGCAGGCATTCGTATCGAAGAGCGCGTGCCAATCCCGGAAGCGCTGATCCCGGAAGACGCCCGCGTCGAGATGGACGCAAAGATGGCGGCGGGCTACTTCACCGAAGGAGCGGTGCCCGACGGCAATGAGCTGGCGAAACCCAAGGGCCGAGGTCTGGAGGGTGAGTAAAGCGTGAGCACGTTCGCCGAGGAGCTCGCCGAGTACGAGTATTTGCAAACGCCCAGTGCGATTCGCGAGCGGTGTGAAGCGGTGCTCGAGCACGGGCGCGCGTCCGAGCTCGAGCATTGGTCATTGCACGAAGCGCGCTTGGCAGAAGTCGCTACGCGCGTGCTGGCAGTGACTGGCCGCGTGTATCCTGATTTGTCGCGCATCCCTTATCATGGTCGGTATCGTCATTTCGACGTAGGCGGCGTCGCGCGTTTGTCGCAATTTGCCGAGAAAATCAGCCAATTTTCGAGCGACGACCAGCTGGCGGCGCGCTTCGAGCTGGTGATCAGCAGTGTGCTCTTGGACGCCGGCGCTGGCGACAGTTGGCGCTATCGCGCTGTCGACGGCGGTGTGTATACGCGCTCGGAGGGGTTAGCCGTTGCCAGCTACGAGCTGTACGCGAGCGGAGGGCTCGGCGGCAGCGCGACGGCTCCGTG
>DASYCR010000499.1:0-2379 GCA_036500095.1 Polyangiaceae bacterium | reverse complement strand
CTCGGATTGCTGCGGCAGCTCCACTCACAACAGCGTATGCATTTCGGGGACATGTCAGGGGTTGCGCAACTGCCTCGATCCCTGTTCACGCGATGACGAATGCGTGTCCCCGTTGAACTGTGTGTTCAATCCGAACGTCGGTTCTTCGAGCTGCGCCGGGGACACTTGCAACACGGATTGAAAACGGTGAAACGCGCCTCGGCGGCACGCGCGAGCCTCGTCTTGCTCGCGCTGCTGTCGGGGTGCGACCGACACGAAGCACCGCTGCAGCCGGCCTCGGCGGTGTCGAACGAATCATTCGTCCAGTTTTGGCCACTGCACCGCAGCGCGACCTATACGGTTTCGCTGGCGAGCCAAGTCAACACCGGGCTCAGCGGCTCGTTCTCCACTCAGCTCGACGCGACGCTGACCGTGACGCCGCTGCGCGTGGTCGATACACACGCGGAGCTCCGTTTCGCGCTTGCGAGCTGCAAGCTCAGCACCGAACGGCGTCAGGTCGCCGATGATTTGAACGGCATGTCCGCCGAGCTGCAGAAGCCATTCGTCGTCAGCTTCGATTCGGGTGTCGTGACCGATACGCGCTTTGCGCCCGGACTTTCAGCACAGTCCGTGGCCATGCTGCGCACGCTCGCTTCCGCGCTGACATTGGCAGACAATCACAGCGCGCGAGCCTGGTCCGCCAGCGAACTCGACGCCACCGGTCAATACGACGCTGCCTACGAGCTCGCCGCCGATGGCAAGACCATCTCCAAACACAAGACGCGCTACACGAAGACGCTCTTGTCGGCGAAAGTCGATCCTGCGCTGCATCTGAGCCTGAGCCCGGAGATTTTGAGTTCGAGCGGAGCTTTTACGCTCCAAACTCAAGCGATCGAGAGCGTCTCGCTCGACGATCACACCAAGACTGCCCTGCTCCAAGGCGCCCTGATCGAAGCAAGCAACCGCGTCAGCATGAAGCTCACCGGTGTGTCACCGGCGGCGCCGGGCGCCGAAGATCACGATGCGCTCTTCGGCGCGACGCACCCCTTCGCACCGGACCGAGCCTACGGCAGTGCACCCACGAAGCGCATGTTCGAAGGCGTCGCTGACAAGGCAGCCAATTTCCCCGATCTGCTGGCACGCCTTGAAGCGGAAGCGCGGAATCCCGAAGCCAACAATCTCTGGGGTACGAAGAACGGCCAAGCGATTTCGAGTGAAGAGGAGGCGACGCGCAAAGAAGAATCGCGCGAGCAGATTGCGCTCTTCTCGTCGCTGGTCGGACTGGTGCGGAGCGATCCGAGCGTTCTGCCCAAGATAGAACAGCAGGTGAAGAAACAATCACCGGCTGCGCGCGAGCTGCTCGATGGGCTCGTCAGCGCCAGCACGCCCGCGGCGATGAGCCTGCTCGCCAAGCTGGTGAGCGATCCGCACTTGCCGACGACACTACGCGCCGACGGCGCGACGAGCTTCATCCGCATCCATGATCCGAGCAAGGAAGACGTGGCTGTGCTGCGGGGTTGGCTCAACGATCCGTTGCTCGGCGATCACGCCGTGTACGGTCTGGGGACGGCATCCCGGCATTTACGCGACAACGGAGACTCGGTGCTCGCGAATGAAATCGCGGAACAGCTGATCGGCTTGACGCGCGCGGCGAAAACCACGCCAGAGCGCGTGCGCTGTCTGCGCGGGATCGCTAACTCCGGCTATAGCGGAGCGCTCCCGGTGGTGGAACCGCTGATCACGAGCGATGATCCAACCGTTCGTACGTCGGCGCTCGAAGCATTGCGCTTGATGGACACGCCGAAGGTCGAGCCTCTCTTGATCGAACGCATGGCGAACGACAGCGATCATCGCGTGCGCGCGGCGGCGGTGTCCGCGGCACGGCGGCGATCCGCGACCGATGCGCTGGCCGCCGCTGTGTCGGCGCGCGCGCTTGCCGACGACGCGCCGCTCGTGCGCTCGCGCGCTGTCGAGCTTCTCGGGCAATGGCTGACCGAGCGGCCCAGCTTGCGCGCCACACTGGAGCAGGTCGCCGCGCGCGAACTGGTTCCACAGGTTCGCGACTCAGCGAAGTCTGCGCTCAAAAAGTCGTAGTTAGCGTGCTAGTCTCGCGAGCATGGACGTTCATCCCCGGGCTCGTTTCGGCGCTCTATTCACGCTCGCCTTCGTTCTCGCCGCCTGCAGCAGCAGCTCGTCGGGTGATGATGAGGTGGGTGGCAACGGCAGCGCAGGCTCTTCCGCCGGTTCGACCTCGAATCCTGATGGAGCAGCAGGCGCTGCGGGCACCACGATCGGGAGCAGCGGGAACGGAGGCACCAGTGCCAGCGCGGGCGCTGCCGGCGCCAGCGGCGGAGCGCTCGGCTCGAGCGGAGCGGCGGGAACTCAGGCAGTCACACCCGC
>DASYCR010000498.1:0-1646 GCA_036500095.1 Polyangiaceae bacterium | reverse complement strand
ACATGTAAACCAGCGTTCTGACCAGTGTCTCGTCCGCCAGCTCGCGTCCGAGGAGCTCGGCCAGCGGCTGCGGTTTCGCGCGCAGTACGTCGATTACAGCGTGTTCCCGGGGCTCGAAATGAAAACGCCGAATCGGCGCATCGACATGGAGAACAATCGGGAGGTCCCCGAGGCGCGCCAGCACTTCGGCCCGATGCGCCGGATGTGCGTGTTCGCGTAGGCCGCGCCAGATCAGCGCCAAGGGTTTGGCCCTCACGCTCCCGGCCCCCCATTGCGCCAAAAAGTTGATGCCGTCGTAGTAGCCAAAAGCCGTTCGCGGGGGCAGGTCGAAGAGCCACAGCACTTGACGCATGACCTGCTCGCGCAGGCCCTCGCGCAGCGTTCGCTCGTCGATGGCTCGGGCAGCCAGCAGCACTTGCCCGTGGAGCTGATGGTGCTCGAGCGCGCTCGCAAGCGTCGTGCTGCGGACCTCCTCCGAGATGCTCTTCTGCGCGACCAACAGCTCCGAAAGAAAGACTACGGGCTGCGCAACTCGTGCCTTCGCCGGGCTGCCCTCCTCCAAATAGACCGCGTGCTTTTGGCCACTCGGTTCTTCGAATACCAAGCTCCCCGTCCACACCCGATCCAACGCGTGCACCAGCAAATGGCCGAGCGGCGTGGTTTCGAGCAGACCCTTTGCGTTCGGAGCAGCGTCAGCCATGTGCGAAACGACTTACCCGAAAGCTAGCATCAGCCGCCTCGGCCGTGCAGCGCGTTCGCACAAACCGCGCCGGAATGGTGCGGCGGTTGGCGCTGCGCGCTTCCTTGGCTACCGTCTCGAGATGCCCCGTGGTCATATCTTGGTGGTGGACGATGAGGCGTCCATCCTGAGTACGCTCAAGGCTGCGCTCTCGCTCGAGGGCTATCATGTGGACGTGGCCGGGGCGCTCTCGCTCGCGGATCAGCGACTGGCGAAACAAAGCTACGACATCGTCTTGCTCGACGTCGCTTTGCCCGACGGAGACGGCCTCGACCTCCTCTCAAAACTGCGCGCAGCCGGAAACGACGCCGTCGTGATCATGATGAGCGGGCACGCAACGATCGACGCCGCAGTGCGAGCGACCAAGCTGGGTGCCCTCGATTTTTTGGAAAAGCCGCTGTCCACGGACCGCCTTTTACTCGTGCTGGAGAACGTGCAGCGTTTGCTGCGAGCAGAGGCCGAAGCACACGAGCTCCACGCGGAAGCGGGCCATCTCGACGAGCTGATTGGCGACAGCCGCGTGATGCGCTCGCTACGTGAAACCGTATTACGCGCCGCGCGTTCGAGTGCCAGCGTGCTCGTTCGGGGCGAGCGCGGCACGGGCAAGGAGCTGGTGGCGCGCGCCGTGCACCGTGCTTCGCCTCGCGCGAAGGCCGCACTCGAGAAGCTGAATTGCGCTGCAGTGCCGGCGGAGCTCATCGAAAGTGAGCTCTTCGGCCACGAGGCAGGCGCGTTCACGGGCGCGACCAAGCAGCGGCGCGGCAAATTCGAGCGCGCACATGGCGGCACGTTGTTTCTCGACGAGGTCGGCGACATGCCGCTCTCGATGCAAGCCAAGCTGCTGCGCGTCCTGCAAGAACAGGAAATCGAACGCGTCGGAGGGAGTGCGACCTTGAAAGTGGACGTG
>DASYCR010000497.1:0-1749 GCA_036500095.1 Polyangiaceae bacterium | reverse complement strand
GGATCGATCTCCTGCGTTGTGTGAGCTGCGGCAAACTAGCAGCGCTCAACCAGGGCGCAGCGGTCGACCCGGGCCGTGGCGGACTCGTGTGCCAAAGCTGTGGCGGAGCGCGCATTCACTTGAGCGGCAAGCAGCGTGAGGCGTTGAACGCCGTGGGTAGCGGAGGCAGCCTCGAGCAGGACGACGCGCGCGTGGCTCTCCGGTTGGTCGAACAGGCGCTGAAAGCGCACGGTGGGATCGAATGAGCAACTCCGAGCGCGCCAAGATCACCGGACGCGCGGGCATCGTCGCCGC
This sequence comes from Polyangiaceae bacterium, assembly GCA_036500095.1. GTDB lineage: Bacteria > Myxococcota_A > Polyangia > Polyangiales > Polyangiaceae > PMG-095. The sequence goes on along the minus strand of DASYCR010000497.1, from coordinate 1,455 downwards.
CGGCACGCTGTTCAGTCGCTTGCTCGGACTCGTCCGCGATCAAGTGATCGCGGCGATGTTCTCGCGCGCGATCACCGACGCCTTTTTCGTGGCTTTCACGATCCCGAACGTGCTCCGGCAGCTGCTCGCAGAAGGTGCCCTGCAAAGTGCCTTCGTGCCCGTGCTCGGCAAGTTGCGTGAGCAGCAAGGCGACGACGCGGCGCGCCGTTTCTTTCGCGCGGCGCGCGGGCTATCGCTGCTCGTCTTGTTCCTGGTGACCGTGCTGGGCGTCGCGTTCGCCCCGACGCTGGTCGCGCTATTTGCCGGAGGTTATCGCGAGTACCCGGGACAATTCGAGCGCACCACGCTGCTCACGCGCTGGGTGTTCCCGTACATTTTCTTCATGGGCTCGGCCGCGCTCGGCGTCGCGGCGCTCAACACGTATCAGCGCTTCGTCGCGACTTCGTTTGCGCCCGCGCTGCTCAACGTGGCTTTCATCGTGCTCGGGCTCGGCTTGCCGCGCGTGCTCGGCGCGCGAGGCTACGATCCGGCGCTGGCTTTGGCGTTCGCCGTCCTGCTCGGCGGCGCGCTGCAAGTCGTCGCACAGTGGCCGAGCCTCAAGAAGATAGGCTACCTCACGAGCCCGCGCCTCGACCTCCACGAACCGGGCGTCAAGGAGGCCCTCACCCGCATGGGCCCGACGCTGCTCGGCATGGGGGTGTATTGGATCGACGTGGTGCTGGCCCGTCGCTTTCTCTCCGAACTGCCGCAAGGCTCACAAAGCTATTTCGGTTGGGCTCAGCGCCTGTGCGATTTTCCGCAAGGCATCTTCGTGATGGCCTTGCAAACCGCCGCCCTGCCGAGCCTTGCCCGCCAAGTCGCGCGCGGCGAGCGCGCAGAAGTCGCGCGCACGTTTGCGTTCGGCATGCGGCTCGCGCTGTTCGTAGCGATCCCGGCGACCGCGCTGCTGGTGGGGCTGGCGGAGCCGGTGGTCGTGCTGCTCTTCCAGCGCGGCGAGTTCGACGCCGAGTCCGTGCGCGGCACGGCGCACGCGCTGATGGCGCAAGGGCTCGGCATCTGGTTCGTGGCCGCCGTGCGCCAACTCGTCAGCGTGTACTTTGCGACCGGTGACACGCGCACGCCGGTGCTGGTCGCCAGCATCGATCTCGTCGCTTTCATCGTGCTCGCCTGGTTTCTGCGCGGGCCGCTCGGGCACGTCGGTATCGGTCTCGCGGTCACCGGCTCGAGCGCCGTGCAAATGATCCTGCTCTGGCGATTGCTCGCGAAGAAGCTAGACACCTTGCACACGCGGGAGATCTTGAGCTCCGCGCTGCGTACCCTGATCGCCTCGACGATTGCCGCGGCCGCGGGCCTCGGCACCTCGCGTGCGCTGGCGGCCGCGCCGAGCGCAACCGGTTTTTACCGCGCGTTGCCCGGGTTGTTCGGCGCGCTGACGTTCGTCGTGGTATTCGCGGT
>DASYCR010000496.1:0-3740 GCA_036500095.1 Polyangiaceae bacterium | reverse complement strand
CCGAGACGGGTGGTGTGGGCGAGGGGGCGCAAGGCGGACGAGCGAGTCGCGCTGCTGCGGCCGCGGGCGCCCACGCGCGCCCAGTGCGTCGAGCTCGTGCGCGAGCTCTGCGCGCTGCTCGTGCCGAAGAGTCAGGCTTCGTCGAGCAAGCGCGCGAGCGTCTCCGGCAAAGGCGCGCTCACGCTGAAGCCCCGTAGATCCGCGTCGCCGCTCCACGTCAGCTGACTCGCGTGGAGCGCGTGGCGCTCGCCGAGCCGTGGTTCGGGCTCGCCGCCATACAGTCGATCCCCGACGATCGGGTGGCCGATGGCCGCCAGGTGCGCGCGGATCTGATGGCGAAACGCGCTCTCTAGGCGAAGCTCGAGCAGGGCGCGTCCCGCGCCGACGCGCAGGCGACGATAGTGCGTCACTTTGAGTCGCGCGTAGCCCACTTCGATTGCGTCATCGTCGAGTACGCGCACGCGCCCGTGCTCGGCCGTGTCGGGTTGCAGAGCGCGCGCGATCTCGCCGGATTCCGCGATCGTTTCGCCCGAGACGACGGCGAAGTATTGCTTCTTCAGCGCGCCGGAATCGAGGGCCTGGCTGAGCCGCGCAAAGGCGCGCGGAGTGCGCGCAGCGAGCACGAGCCCCGAGGTTTGCGTATCGAGTCTGTGTACGATGCCGGGCTCGCGCCGGCGATGTCCGACCTCGGCCATCTCGGGGTAACGAGCGATCAGCGCGCCGCACAGACTGCCGCGTTCGGCGAGCGAAAGCGGAGCCGTCGGCGTGCCCGCGGGTTTGTCGACCACCACGTATTGTGGTTGCTCGAGCAGTACGCTGAGCTCGTGCTCGGGTTCCGGCTCGAGTCCCGCGGGCTCGCTCCACTCGAGCTCGACGCGTGAGCCGGGCTGGACGACGCTCCCCTTTTTGGCGCGCCGCCCGTCCACGCGTACACGCCCTTGATCGCACAGCTCGCCCGCTCGCTTGCGGCCGAGCTCGGGGAGGTGAGCGCACAGCAGTTTGTCGAGTCGTTGGGGCTTTTCGTCGGGCGCGAGCAGAAAATCTCGAATGCTCACCACAGCCCCTGAAAGCCGGCGTTCAGGGACGCCGCGGTGCCGCGCAGCGGCTCCGCGGGAAGCACCGCAAAATACGGCTGCGCGTGCAGCCGCGTCCAGGCGCTGTCGTTCGGGGAACCGTTGGTCGACCAGATGCCGATCGCGCCGCCGGCCAAGGCGCCGAGCGCGATGCTCGAAAGCCAGAGGCGATCGCGGACTTTGCTCTCCTTCTCTTCGACGAGCAGAAGCGGGCTCGCCGCCGCGGCGCCCGTCAGCGCGCCGAGGCTAGCGCCCAGATCGATCAAGAGCATGCGTGAACCCGAGATGTTCGCGCGCATGCCGATCACGCCGCCGAGCAAGACGCCCGCGCCCGCGCCATAACCGATACCGCGCTCGGGTGTGATTTTCGTGGTGCCGCGATAGGCGAGCTCCGTGAGGCCGCCGAACAGCGTGCCGAACGCGCCGCCGGTATGCGCGATGACCGCGCCGCCTTCGCTGATCGGGTGCAAGGTGAGCGCTGCCGCGCCGAGCGTGAGCCCGCCCGCGGCGGCCGCCACGCCGCCCATGTAGGCGTTGCCCGTGCGCACCCCGTAGCTCCTCGCGAGCGACAATTCGGAGACGATGGGCCACCACGTGCCGGCTGAAAGGTACCAGGCGTCGCCGAGTCCGATGTCCCATTCCTCGGTGACCAACATCGAGGCGCCGAGCCCGATGCCCGTGCCGAGCGCGACCAAGGGGTAGACCAGGCGCGCGTCGTTCGAGCCGCTGGCGTTCTGCAGCGCAAACCCGACGTATCCGCCGAACACCGCCGAATTCAAGGAGAGCACGGCGCGGCCCTGTGAGCGGGGTGCTTGTGCTTCGTGCAAGGGAGGCGCGCCAGACGGCGGTGGCTCTGGAGCTCGCGGGTGCTCGCTTTGAATCAGATCGCGCATCATCACGCTCGCGCGCACCTCGAGCCGATTGCGCGTCACGCGCTGCGTGCGAGTGAGCAGCACGTTGTGACCGGGCGCCACGGCCACCAATTCGAGGCGCAGATCGCCCGCCTCGAACCGGATGCGAGGCGAGATCACCCAGGAGTCTTTGGCGCGTTCGACCATCGCGTCGTCGCTGGGCGGCTCGTCGTCGTCGTGGCCGCGTTCGGACAGGGTGAGCGTGAGCCCGAGATCCTGCACGGCTTCGCTCAGAATCGCGTCGACCTGGCGCGCGAGGTGAGTCAGCTTTTCGGCGTCCTCGGGATTTCTGTGTTCGTCGCGCGTCGGCGTCGGTGTCGCGGTCGGCCAGAGCACGGCGTCGGTCGGGCCGGCGGCGGCGTAGCGGGCGCCGGTGAGCACGCCCATGGCCAGTAGCGCACTCAGCGTGATCCGCGTCAGGCTCGTCATCGTTCGAGGTCCACGCGGGCCGCGCAGACGCACGTCGCCGTCCTAGAACATGACGGTGGCGCTGAGCCACCCGTCTAGACCGCGGCCGTCGTCCACCTTGAAGCGCAGGCCGGGGTCGTTGATGGTGCGACGAAAGTTGGGGTTGGGGATGCCGGAGCCGGTGTACGCCGAGCTCGTGGCGCCGGACTGCGCGTGGCAAGGTCCGGATTTGCTCAGATCCCCCGAAAAGTTCGGGTTACACGCTTGATCGAAGGTGATGAAATGACCTTGCGTGAGCGTGTAGCCGCCGCCGAGGTGAAACTTGATGTACTCACCGGCTTGCACCGTGATTTCCGTACTCAAGGTGTAGACACCGTGCTGTTGCACGTCCGTCAGACCCGTGAAGTAGACCTTCTGGGACCCGGGATTCACGACGGACGGGGAGACGCCGTTGGCGCCGTTGCATGGTACGCCGGGTGTCAGATCGCACTGGGGATTGTGCTGGTACTCTGCAAAATTCGGGTTGCGCAGAGACGGCGCGTCGCTCGAGCCGAGCGCGTCGAAGAGCTCTGAGTAGTCGCGGCCTTCACTCACGTACGTGCCGGTGAAACGGAAATCAAGCGTGAGGCGCTGGAACTGATCGCGCACCTCCCACGGGATCACGTTCATGCCGACGATCATGTCGCCGCGAAACGGCGGGTGGTTGACGAGCGAGCCTTTTAGGTCGACCGCGCCGTAGTCGCTCGAGTCGTTTTGAAATTCGAGCAGCGCGCGGAAGCCGCCGTACGGCTCGATGTACTTCACGCGTCGCGACAAGTAAGTGTGAATCTCGAGGCCGGTGGTGCCGCGCGAAACGCCTGGCTTGCGGCCGCCCGCGAAGTTACCTTCTAGCGATTGGTTGGGCGGAGTGGAGTTCGGGTCGGTGACGTCGCCCGCCGTGCCGTTGCGGTTGATGTCCGACACGTTCGCGCACTGAAGTTGCCCCGCTTTGCTGTTCGCGTTGCACGCGTGCATGGCTTCCGACACATTGAAGCGGCCTTCGATGCCGAAGAGCCAGGTCGGCTTGGTGGCGTCCCGCTGTTGATTCATGATCGCAGCGTCCACGCCGACGGCGAGGTACTCGATGCCGCTGCGCGTGGGGGACTTGAAGGGCAAGCTGAAGAGCTGCTCACCGGGTGCGCCCTGCAACGCGATGGATTGCTGGCCGTCGCTGCCGGCCGTGCCGTTGAGTTGGCGATCGTCGGACAGAATGATCGGCATGCGCAGGACCAGCGCGATGTCCTTGTATACGCCGATATCTGCGCGCGTGAGCAGCCGGCTCGTGGTGTGTTTGTACTCCGCGACGTTC